>JABJBS010000157.1 GCA_018668695.1 Deltaproteobacteria bacterium | reverse complement strand
ATCGCCCCACTTGAATCCACCGGATAACCGTTGTCTTGAGTGCGAAACTGTCCAAGGGAATCGTAATTTTCAAACGTAAAACCAATAGCATCAATGCTCTCATGACAGACAGAGCAAGCCGGGCTCCGCGAGTGATTCTCATATCGCTCACGGTTTGTGCGCGGCGCCACACCTTCATTCATCTCATCTAATGCGGGCACATCACCCGGCGGAGGCGGAGCGGGGGCACATAAAAAACGGTCCTTTACAAAAACACCACGTAAGATGGGTGAAGGGTAAACAGGTTTGGAATGGGCATTCAAAAATCCTAGCTGTGTGAGAATGCCCCCACGCTCTTGTGCATTGAGCTGAACTCCATAAAACGTTTCTGCGTATTCAAAACCAAAAGCTTCCACATTGGTTTCCCAGTGAATTGCATCATCGGTACCTTCACTGAGTTCCACACCGTAGAGTTGAGCGGTGGCAGGGGTGACATAAGTCTTCGAAGAGGTGAGTAAACCGGAAAGCTTCCCAGTGCCTCGAAAGACCTCATCGAGAACAAATATTTCAGGTTCGTAACGCATGGCTGGTTGTAAAATCTGGTGCAAATAATCAGAACCAGCATCACCGTCCATCTCGTTAAGATAAACAGAGAAGTCCAAGCTATTGGTACCAATGACATCCAAGTCTAAAAACTGTCGATAAAAACCGAGTACACCCTGATGGGCTTTACTATCATTGAGCATCCGCCAAGCCTCAGTGGCAATCACTTCACGGTCCTGGAGCTGGTCAGCTCTGGCCAAGCTTAAGAGCTTCGCGTCTGGAGTTGTGTTCCAGATGAAATACGATAAGCGCGTGGCCACCTCCCAGGAAGTGAGCGGTACAAAGGCTGTACCATCAAGTTCAACCGACGCCCCACCGAGTTCAGGTAAATAGACGAACTCCGGTACCTGGAGGATATAAGAGATAGCCAGTGCCAGCGCACCCTCTTCATCGTAGGTGGTAAACCATTCGCTAACATCTGCTAGAAATTGTTCGCGCTCAGACTCTTTGAAATCTCGGCGCCATGCACGCTGCACCAAGTCTAAAAGATAGTTTTCCGCACATGCTTTCGTAAGCGGGTCACAACTAACGACCGCACTCAGTTGCTCCACCACCTGAGTTCCAACCTTCACTGCATTTCGGTAGTAGGCGTCGGTTAAGCCAGGTGTTGCAGTATTCACTGCCACATTATTATCGAAGCCATCCACACTGAGCTGAAAGGGGAAAATTACGAGGTCAAGCTCCACGCCGGGGAACAAGTCCCGAACCGTGTTGTTGTACTGCGCAGCACTCATTCTCTTAAGATAATCATAGCCCAGTTCAGAACCCGATGATGTCCTGGTCGTTTCATCTGCTGAGCAACCCTGTGTAGAGAATGCCAGCGCTAGACCCATCTGAATGCACAAGAGCCAATGCACCCACTTTGGGCATGCATCATTTTTATGAGAAAGTTTCACCTCAAAACTCCTTAAAGGAGCACGCGAGCCTTAGAAATTGCGTACTCTATGAAGTGAGACTCTCAACTCGCCCGGACGGGCAAATGATTTAAAACTCTCATTGTTTTCAGGGTGATTGGTTTAGAACCAATGGAAAAACTTTGATTTTCTGGTCAAGACAAGATGAAAAAGGTCTGTGAAGCTGGACCTAAACGGGTTTCAGGTTGCTTTCGGCATCCAGCATAACACTGATGACTTCACGCATTCGAAGCTTGGCTTCCCAGCCCAGTTCTCTGGCCGCTTTATCCGGACGGCCGTAACCTCGGCGAATGTCCGTAGGTCTAAAAAGCGTTTTATCCACCTCAACGTGGTCGTTCCAATCCAAGCCGGCCAGCTCAAAGGCTGTCTCCACAAACTTCTCAAGACTGTTTACTTGGCCCGTCGCGATTACAAAATCGTCGGCCTTATCTCGCGTGAGCATGGCATGCATTGCCACGACATATTCTTCAGCCGCTCCCCAGTCCCGGGACACATCGAGGTTACCTAGCTTAAGCTTTTCCTCGCTGCCGTTTTTGATACGCGCCGCTGCACGCACCACTTTCCGGGTGACAAAACGCTCCGGGCGCAGAGGTGACTCATGGTTGAAGAGAATCCCGGAGCAAGCAAATAGCCCATAGGCCTCCCGGTAGTTGGCTACTTGCCAAAATGCCGCAGCTTTTGCCACTGCGTACGGACTTCGCGGCCTGAACGCATCTTCTTCACCGGCGCCACCTTCTGGGCTTTCACCAAAACACTCACCCGACCCCGCATTGTAGAGGCGCGTTGGGCGCTTCAGCAAACGAATCGCTTCTAAGAGGTTTAGGGTTCCACCCATAATACTGTCGTATGTGCGGCCAGGTTGCTCAAATGAAAGTCCCACTGAACTCTGTCCAGCAAGGTTGTATACTTCATCAGGCTCATGCTTCATCAGAGTTTGAATCACACTTCGGAAGTCGGAAAGGCTCATGGAATCGAATACTATTTTTTCCTTGATGGCCAAGGTTTCAAGCTTATCAAACGGATTCATTTGAGCATCTCGCGATGTTCCAACGACCTCGTATCCTTTGCTTAAAAGATGACGGGCTAAATAAGCTCCGTCTTGACCCGATATACCGCAAATAAGTGCCTTCATTGGCCCCTCCCCGATGATTCAAGCCTCATTAACCTGAATACCTGCAACCGCTTTAAGATATCGGAATGACGAATAAAAACCAAAGAAACCGCACTTGCATCCCGACTTAAGAGACCCTAGGCTGCACTTATGAATCAGCCAGCCAGCGCCCCCGTAAGCCAAGAAGATTGCAGACGCCTTCTCAACAAAATTTACAGCATTCCAACTGAAAATCTGGATGCTCAACGTATTCAATGGTGTATGGCGCAAATTCAGCGCTTGGTGCCAGAATTCCCATCAGGTCGTACCGAAAAAGGCATCACCATCTGTGCGGGTGGACGCCAGCGCCTGCTCCAAGCCTACGCCATGATTTCCTACATCCGAAAAAGTCTGAAGTGTACTCTGCCCATCGAGTTGGTTTACGTCACCGACGTTGAAATGAAGGCACCGGCAATTGAGCTATTTGAAAAAGACCTAGATGTCACCTGTGTCGATGCTCGGGTTCTTATCGAACGCTATCCCTACACAGCTCCCAAGGTGCTGCGTGGTTACATGATTAAGCCATTCGCACTGCTTACGTCTTCATTTCAAGAAGTCATCTTGATCGATTGCGACAACATCCCGGTGCGTGATCCCAGCTTCCTCTTTGAGATGCAGGGTTACCAAGATCACGGTATGGTTTTATGGCGCGACTTCCCAGGGCTTCGAGACCCAACTGGTCAAGAGAAAATATTTGAGCTACTTGGAACTGACCCGACGACCATTCCGAAACACGCCCACGAGACTGGGCAAATCGTCGTCGATACGAAGCGATTGTGGAAATCACTGCACCTCAACTGGTTTCTTAATAACAACCACGAAATTTTCTACAAGGTTGGAATTCACGGCGAGACCGACCTTTACCAGATTTGTATCAATCAGGCAGGTGAGTCTTTCTTCGAGATGCCCTATGCACCTAAAACCATCGGTACCCATACCAAGTTTGCCGAGGGCATTCACGGTCATACCCTCGGTCAGTGTGATCTAGAGGGAGACGTTCTTTTTGCTCATCGCTGCTGCGATGACAGTTACGCCAGTGCGGCTGGCACTCTTCATGGTAACAGCGAAGTCACAACCCAAAGCGGAGAGACCGCACTCCCCCTTGCCTGGGAATGGATGACTCCGGAAGCAGAGCTTCCAGAAATTAAAGTGGACGCTAATAACAAATGGATTTTACTGCCGCGTGCCGAACCTGTTGCTGTTCCCGAGATTCTCAAGACTTGTTACAACCACGTCTGCGAAGTCATCGAACACCTTGACGCCAACGAGTCGCACCGTTTCCCCGCCGAGGCGGTTAAGCAACCAGCTCCCGACCCCAGTGCCGGGATACCGGCGAACCTTCAACAACAAGGTAGACGCTTAGCCGAGCTTAAAGAGCGTGGCTTCGCCTTTAATCAGGTGATTGATGTCGGAGCATGCGAGGGCGTCTGGGCCAAGATGGCCAACATTGTATTTCCCGAAGCTGATATCTTCATGATTGAGGCCAATCAAACGAATCAAGACAAGCTCAGTGCCAGTGGACACCCGTTTGAAATCACGCTCCTAGGAGACGCCGATAAAGATGAGGTCACATTTTTTCTCGGTGACCGGGCTTCTACCGAGGGCTGCAGCATGTATCGGGAGCAAACCAGTTACTTTTTCGAAGAAGTGACCCTGCCGATGAAAAAGCTAGATACCCTCCTCTCCCAGCAAGGGTTGAGCACGACTCCAGTTGACCTTCTCAAAATCGATGTTCAAGGAGCCGAAATCGATGTTCTAAAAGGCGCCACCGAGACGCTCAAAAGTGGCCCCTTCGTGCTTCTTGAAACTCAAGTACTTGAGTACAACAAAGGTGCGCCGATGATGGCCGATGTCATCAGCTTTATGAGCAGCATTGGCTATCAACCCTGTGATGTTTTCGAGATGCACTATCTTCCCAACACCCAAATGCTCAACCAGGTCGATATTCTCTTTGCACCCACTGGCCACGCCATTTTCGAGTTACCGGCTCATGCTGAAAGTGCCATCGCGCCGCCGGAACAAACCGCTATTCTTACGAAGCTGATTCGTGCGCTCACACAAGTCGCACCCAACCAATGTGAGGTTTTGGTGATCGATTCGCCAGGGCACGTTGTCCTGGGGCAATACCTTGAACATGGGTTCAAATCTCAAGAGATGAACGTTAAGCGCATAAGCCTTGGGGAACCCATGCCGGAATGCGGCGCGGTCTACCTCATGCCAGGTGCCGACACCCATGAAGTGCTCGAAGAAATTTCCAAACGCAACCTTCTGAGTGTGACCGGTTTTCCAAGTCTTATTGAAAATGGTCAGGTGGCCCTTGGCCTAGAGCTTAATGAGACCCATGACATTCATGTTGTAGCGCATGCGGCTAGACTCAAAGCCACGTCACTTGTGTTACCAGAAGCTTTACGGGCCATTGTGCGAATGATTGAAGATTAACCGGCTCGTATCCCCCTTAATTCATAGCGAAAAATCGGATCTCCAAGGGTCTTATATTGATGAGATCGAGCCTTTTCTGGCCCATTCCCTTGAGAACGCCATACCCCGGTGCTATGGGCAGCCCATGGCAGTACTGAACTTTCTAGAAAAATTACGTCCTTATAAATCTGTAGTCCGACGCACCCGTGCAAAAGCTGAGCTCCCAGAAGAGCTTCTTTTTGCGGATTGGTTGGGCGGCGAAGGCGCTCGCAAGATGATTGATGTGCAAGGCAACGAGCATATTCTCACCGACAAAGTGCTACAGAGTAACTACAAAATGGCCACCGGCGCTTACGCGAAAAAGCTCATCAAAGAGCACTGGGCGGATGCCAATCCAAAAGCTCCAAAGAAATAGTCTCGTAGATTAAGGCTCACGCCGGACATTCCCATGAACGACGATTTTATATCTTCTCTCTTGCTTCCTGCGCTTCAAGAGCGAGTCCCTCTTCTTGAGACATTGCACGCCGAGAAAACCACCTGTTACCGGCTCTTCCATGGTACCAACGAGGGTTGCCCTGGCTTAACCATCGACCGTTATGGTGATTGCCTACTCATTCAAACTTGGCGAGAGCCAATTGATACTGCACTGGTAGCTACCATTGAAGCAGCCGTCGCAAACGAGACAGGGCTCTCGCTCACGCCCGTTTGGAATCATCGAGCCAAACGCGGTAAGGCAGACCACAGCGTTCATCCCGTCGAACTCGACACCGACCCAACGGGATTGGAACTCGGACTCACATACGACGTTCGCCCCAGGCACCGCGGCATGGATCCCCTGCTCTTCTTAGACTTTCGAGCCGGCCGTCGGCACATTAAAGATTTCGCAGCGGGCAAAAGCGTTTTGAACCTCTTCTCCTACACCTGTGGTGCAGGAATGGCCGCCGCAGCCGGCGGAGCCACAGAAGTGGTCAACGTTGATTTCGCTCAATCCGCACTCGAAGTTGGGCGTAGTAACTACATTGCCAACAACCTTGAAGATGCTTTCACGGCCATCCATGAAGATGCCATTCCAATCATGCTTCAGTATGCAGGACTGGGAGTTCGCGGGCGACGTCAGAAACGCTCTTTTACTCCGGTTGAGGAAAAGTCCTTTGACTTAGTCATTCTCGACCCACCTCGGTATGCCAAAAGCCATTTTGGGATAGTTGATACCGTAGGCGACTACCAAAGCCTCTTCAAACCGGCCCTTCTCTCCACACATCCTGGCGGACACATGCTCGTTACCAACAATGTAGCGTCTGTAAGCCGGTCCGATTTCGAGAAAATGCTTATTCGATGTGCAGCCAAAGCAGAACGGCCAATCAGCAGTCTTGAATACATCGATGTTGAAAAAGATTTCCCAAGCCCTGATGGGCAATGGCCTCTAAAGATGGCCTGGATACACTTAGAATCCTAAGCGGGCCGAATCGCTGCCTGCGGCATACCTTCTGGAGCTTCCGTCTGAACACGATGATTGAAGCTGTGACTTGTTATACCTTGCCGGTGTAAACTCATCGATAAAGTGGTTCGAATATCATTGGTCAATGCCCAGCCATCCGCCGGAGTATCGGTCCAACCAGCAACCCAGCAACGGATTCCATCTTTGCCCATCTCCATCACCCAAAATGAAGGAGCCTCGTATTGCACAAATGCAGGCGAGTTGGTTGTAGCTTCCTGGGCTAGTCTTTTTACCACATCCAAGTCTGCTTCATATGAGACCCAAAATTCAACATAGGCCCACTGATAAGTGTCGACGAGTGAATAGTTGATAAAATCTTTTTGCAGGAGTTGGCTATTGGGAATCACATAACGCCGCCAATCCCAGATTTGAATAATGGAATACGTGAGTGAAATATCTTCTACTTTGCCCCACTTGTCATCAATCAGCACTGTGTCACCGATTCGAAGCGGCTGAGTAAACGCTAGCACGACGCCGGCAATCACGTTCTCAATAAATGGACGCGCCGCGATACCCACCATGACTGTGACTGTACCAAAAAGAAACGACATCAATGCGGCGGGAATTTTGTTCAACAATGGTAACACGGCCAAGAACGCCCAAATCAATCCCAGAATTGGATACAAGATACGGCGCATGGCGCGAAAGCGGGTTTGAATACTCTCAAGACCTTGCTCTCTGAAGCTATCGCCGCTGTCATCCAGTGGTGAATCTGTCTCAATCGTGGACACGGTCTTCAAACGCTCAAGACGTTTGTGCAGCTTGCTCTCCATAGACTTCAAACGATACCGCGTCAGTAAAAATATAAGCGCAGCAGCCATGGTGACCATCAATCCCCAGCCGAGTGCGGGGCCTCCAAGGAGGTTATTTCGGATAAATTCGAGCATAACGCGCGCTTAAGCGACCGGTTCAAGATTCGTCAAGCAAATTAAGCCGATGCAAAGATCTTCAAATCCACCGCTCCCTTCAAAAACGGCGTTCAAGCACCACGGTAAACGTCTCTATTTAGATAGCCTCTGTGTACAAGCAGAGACAACCAAGAACACAGGTCAACCGTAAGAACCTGTTTTAGCTGAGTTTTTAAAGCGCCTGCCCATATTATTAACATTACTCTGTAGCTACTAAAGAATAAAATAGGGCTTACACAACACCTACAACGCTACGGAAAGAATAACGCCCATGAGGAATCGCACTCTCTATATGTTCACCTTTTTATTGGTATCATTTTGCGCCGTGGTTGGCTGCGAAGGAACGGCTGACAATGACGCCCTAGTCGATTGCCGATGCGTAGACACTTCGTTTGCCGGCGATTTCGTGAGCATTCATGGCTTTACCGCGGTGTCTTATCCCGGTGGATAAGGCTTCCCCTCCACCGGCGGCTCGATTACATAGACTTTATGATATTTAGGTCCATCCTACTTCTCGCTACACTGCTCAGTTTATTTACACTGGGGTGCGACGAAACAAACTCTGAGCTGCCAATTCTGCCAAAAGAGGAGCTTGATGCATTTGAGCTTTCCTTTGGAAGCGAGGAGAATTTCGATTTCATCACCTGGAACATCGAAACTTTTCCGAAGCACTCCCAAAGCGTGGAGTATGCTGCGAAAAGTCTTCGAGGGCTGCGTCCAGATGTAGTGGCCATTCAAGAAGTTTGGAGCATCAGCGCCCTCGACGAACTCACTGCTCAACTTGAGGGTTATCAAAGCTACGCGCCGGCCGATGTGGAAGACACCGGATTGGCTTGGCTCGTCAACACGGCGACCACCGAGCTTCTGGAATCACCCTCCCAAATTTTCACCGACGATAATTACGATTTCTCATACCGGTCTCCGTTGGTTCTAAAGGTCAGATTTGGCGAACTGGAAATGGTTTTAATCAACCTGCACCTTAAATGCTGTGGCGATGGTATCTTGGGCGCAGATTACTGGGATGAAGAACGAAGGCGACTGAATGCAGGCCAAGCATTGAAAGACTACATCGAGCAATATTTAGACGACAAGGCCGTGATTGTGGCGGGAGACTGGAATGACACTATAGACGACCCAGAAGCCACCAATGTATTCTGGCCACTCTTGCAAGACACTGCCCATTTCCTTTTTACTGACAAAAGTATTGCCATAGGTGATGAGTCGCGTTGGTCTTTTCCCTATTACCCGAGCCATATTGACCACATTTTGATAACCGATGAGCTCTTCGAAGCCTTTGAGAAGACTGGCTCATTTACACAAACGCTGCTCATCGAGGATGCCCTTCCCGGCGGGCTTGATGAGTACTGGACCTACCTCTCAGACCATCGGCCCCTGGGTCTTTCTCTCGTCCAATAAAGCTCCAATCCTTCGATTTGTCTTGGAACCGCGCGGGCTCATGGTTCATACTCAGGAGTCTCAACGTAAGGAGTTTGAAGATGCTGCAACCTGGCGATAAAGCCCCTGATTTCAGTGTAAGTGACCACAATGGAAATACTGTGAGCCTAAGCGAGCTCGCGGGTAAAACTGTAGTCCTCTGGTTCTACCCAAAAGCCGACACCCCCGGGTGAACAATTCAAGGTTGCGGGTTCCGCGACGTCAATGAAGAATATGAAAAGAAAAATGCCCGAATTTTCGGCGTAAGCTTTGATACCATCGAAGAGAACAAAGCCTTTGCTGAGAAATTCTCTTTTAACTACCCACTCTTATGTGACACCGATCGGTCGATGGGATTGGCCTACGGCGCCTGCTCAGATGCAAGCGCGTCAAATGCTGCTCGTATCGGAGTCGTGATTGCTCCAGACGGCACCATCAAGGCTTTTGAGAGTAAAGCCGATGTAAAGACCTACCCCACAAGTGTTTACGAACTGCTTTAGGGCAGTAAATCATACGGGATTAAGGGGTTTCGGCCCCTAACCCAAAGCTGTTGCCCATAACACCACAGGAGGATATAGAGTCCGGCCGACCTGTGGAGGAATGATGCAAAAGTTACTGGCTAGCGCCCTTCTATCGATATTTATCCTGGGCATTTGTCCAGCACCTGTATTCGCTCAAACTGAATCAGATACTCAAGCTGCGATAGCCCAAGAGGCCCAGCCTACCGAGGTAACTCAAGCAGTTGAGCCGGCTACCGACGTTGGTGCCGCCGATGCCCCTGTGCTGGTTGCCAAAGCAGAGCCCGCCAAAGCTCCCACAGCGAAGAAAAACTTCGTCGAAAAAGTCGCTCCGATATTTTTACTACTTATCGTTGTGGGAATTGTTCTCAGCCGATTACCGCAGGTTGAAGGTGTAAACCACAGCGCCGCTTACCGAAAGCGCCGTGTATTCAACTGGCTCCCTCTCGGCATGACATATGCCTTTCTCTATATGGGCCGTTACAACATCAAAGTAAGTCAACATGCCTTTGGTGACAAAAACCTTCTCGGTCTCGATCTCGATGCCGGTGCGTGTGGAGCCAACGGTGCCAATATGGCCGTTGACCTTTGTACTCCTCTCATGACCAACCCCGATTTCGCATTCATCTTTATGGTGGGAACCTGGGTCTACGGCTGCTCATTCATAATCAACGGACCGCTTACCGACCGTCTTGGTGGTAAATTTGCAATCTTAACCGGCGCAGGTGGTGCTGCCGTGATGAACCTCTTGATGGGGCTCGTAACATGGTATTCACTCAATGGCGGTGACGATGCCCAAAGCATGCGTTCCAACTTTCGCTACGTCATGGCAGGCCTTTACGGTGCCAATATGTACTTCCAAAGCTTTGGTGCGGTCGCCATCGTTAAATGCAACGCTCCATGGTTTCACCTTCGAGAGCGCGGCGTATTCGGAGCTATCTTTGGTATCTTAATCAGCTTGGGAATCTACTTCGCTTTCGACATAGGTTACATGATTATCGGCTCTTTGCCTCTCGAAATGGTTTTCCTAATCCCTACGTTCTTACTCATCATCCTCTGGGTTGTAGACTATTTTGTCGTTCGCAATACTCCCGGTGAAGCTGGCTTTGAAGACTTCAACTTAGGCGATGCCAGTACCAATGGTGAACGTCTACCAGCCAAACAAGTCTTTACCATGATGCTGAAGAACCCAATCATCATTACCATTGCTTGCATTGAGTTCTGCAGCGGCTTTCTACGGCAAGCCATCATGCAATGGTACCGAACCTTTGCAAAGCAAACCGATGCTGTACTCGGACTTAAAGGCGACTTCGTTTATGATAACTGGGGCATGCTTTTATGCTGCGCTGGCATCTTGGGCGGTGTTATGGCGGGTGTTATCTCCGACCGTGTCTTCCAGTCTCGTCGAGGTCCAGTGGCAGGTATCCTCTATCTAGGCATGCTCGTCGGCGCTGTTGCCCTCACATTTATGTACGACACACCAATGGTCGGCGGCTTGGTTATTCTGATGAGCATGTGCGTTATCGGCGTTCACGGAATGCTTTCCGGAACCGCGAGTATGGACTTTGGTGGTAAACAAAACGTGGGAACCGCAGTGGGCATCATCGATGGCTTTGTCTATGCAGGCACCGGCGTCATGAGCCTGCTCTACATGTTTATTCTTCCCGATGACAGTAACCCGATGGTATCAGGCAATCCCGAAAACTGGATCTCCTGGCCGCTCTCCATGATTCCTATCAGCATCATCGGTTTCCTTTTGGCAACTCGAGTGTGGAACGCCAAGCCAAAGGCAGGCTAAACCCCGAAGCTCGGTTACCGAGATCCCACTTTGCTCACTGGCCGTCGCCGTCGCCAGAATCTACCGGCTCTTCAGTTTCGGTATCTTCTTCTGCTGCAGGGATACACAGCCCAGCATTGGAACCATCCATCGATGCTGTAGGGATACAGGTGGTCTCCGTTCCGTCCGCCCATGGCTCGCAATTGCCTTCTTGAGAATCACAAAAGGTGGCACAGGCTCCCAGAGGCGAGCACGTACCGCCAGCACAAAGAGCACTTGGGTCCGCATGAGTCGCAGTCGGGTCACAGGCGTCACCCGCTTGGAGGTCTCCTGTGTTAACCATACACACGCCAATCGGGCCTAATTGAGTCTCTGTTATGGGCCCAAAGCAAGTACCGTCACCCGTACCTGCGGCGTCGCAGGCTCCCATGAATTCCGCAGGTCTCAAAATGCCAAAATTATCAGCCGGACCACAAAGATTTGGAAAACAATAACCACCGAGGTCTCCCAGTAAGCTGCCCTCGCCCTCGCCCCAACATCGTTCCATAGCTCGGCAAGCGCTGGTATCTTCACAAATCTCTAAGCAGCTGGCACCCGCTACTGTAGATACGCAGTCATGACCAGCGGCGCAAGGAATCACCTCAGAGCATTCCTCATCGCGACCCGCCACACATTTCAAGTCTTCGCAAAATAGAGAATCCGAACAATCCGCATCGGTTTCGCAAGGGTCTCCGATGTCTTCTGGTTCCGGTTCCGCCGGATTGGTATCACTTGGGTCATCACCCGCATCGTCAGGGTCTGTCGAATCGGTGTCATCCGAGCTGGTATCTTCGGTCGTCGTTGGGTCGTTTGTTTCGCCGGGAGTCTCGTCACCAGAGCAGCCTGGTGTGCATACTAAAACCACCAAAAGAAAAAACATATAAGTAGAAACGTGTCGCATAAAAATCTCTCCCCCGTATTTCAATCCAGCGCATTACCTGAACACCAAGATCTTAACGACCTGTGGAGTGGCTCGCAATTGTTACGAATGCTTCAATATTTTGCTCAAGGAAGAGCGTGTAAGCGTGTGCACGACAAAGCCATCAGATAAAAGGCACTAAGGCTTTGTAATCATGTAAGAATTAGCAGACACAACGAATGGTACTCTTAGGCAAAAACACTCAGTCTTCACCCATCGCTCAACATTGCCTCATAAAATTCTCGAGAATGTGAAATCTGGCGGACGCTTTAGGCGACAGACCGTCGCGATAAAAGATAATGGCCGGAAGTTTCGTCGCATTTGAAATCGATAACATCAAAACCATGATTGATGACGCGTCCACTGAATTCCATAACCATAGATTGCCAAGCCTGAGCACGCTCAGGATCTGTCTCCAACATGGAATCAAAGTTTAGAGGGATTGGAAGGCTCAACAAGGATTCCCCAGAGACATCTATACCCGGTTGCAAAAGAGGAAAGCCGTTCTCACCTACTCTTACGATTGCGGTAGCCTCGCTCCAGCCGGCAGCTTCTTCGTTGGTTTGGTGAATATCCCAGGTCACTTCAAAGCGCGGCGTCAAGAAACCTTTAAATGCCGAGTCGCTCTTTGCGGGCGAGATATAGCGAGAGACCCGGCCACCGAGTTTCGATATATTTAAACGTGCATTACGCGAATGCATCGGGTTGAAGGTCCAAACGATTTTTTCCAACTCGTTCTCAAGCGCAAACTTCTTTTGAGCCATTTTGAGTTCAAAACCAACACCGCCATCACGATGGTCTGGATGGACTCCCACTAAGTGGGAATACATAAAATGATGCCCGTCAACATAGCCCCTAAACCCGAGCGCGTAGCCTATCAGCCTATCCTCATCAAATGCACCAAGAACCAAGCCCCCTGCTCTTACGGCTGCTACAAAAATATAAGAAGGAACGACATCAATCGGATCAAACCCCCAAACAGCAGTTTGTAAATCTGACATCGCATCCAGTTCGTGAAAAGCACTCAGTTGCTTGATCAACATGAAGTAGATCTCCCAATATCAAAGTCTAAGCTAGGCTAAGCCCATAGGAACTCAAAACCGCCAACAGCCCTTAATTTCCTATTCGCGCCACCAAGCTTGAAGGCCCGAGAAACATTTTAATGAAACCGGGGCTCTATCGCCCAGGCTTAATAATCTCTTTCTAGCCCAATAATCTAGGCTTCATAACCTTTATAAAAGAAGACATTCCATATATACGTACACGCGATTTGATGGAAAAACTGCTTTGGGAAGAGCTATCAAAAACCGGTAAAAACGAATTATTCCCAATAGATATGGAAGTGTGGCGATGAGCGGCTCGAACTTTGAACAATATGATGACAAGGCCTACAGCTATTCGGTTAATAGATACCCTGTGGGTGTTGAGGCTATTTTAGCTGGACTCGGCCGCTGCAATAAACCTCTGAATCAGCTCCGCTTACTTGATGCGGGGTGTGGCACAGGCAATTATCTCCGAGCCATCTCACCCCATGTCGCTCATATCGTTGGGGTCGATGCCAGTCAGGGCATGCTCGAATCTGCACGCGCCAAAGAACTCCCCAACGTTGAGCTCCAGCAATCGACACTGCAAAACCTACCTTTCAAAGATGCATCCTTTGATGGGGTCATGGTTAATTTTGTCCTCCATCACCTCGACAATACCGAAGGCTGCGACAACGGTTTTCCTGCCGTTCAGCTTGCCTTGAAAGAAATCCGCCGCGTTCTCAAACCAGGTGGCGCGCTTATCATTCAGACCAGCTCTCACGAGCAACTACTCGACGGATATTGGTGGGCCGAAATAATCCCTGAAGCCATGACGGCTTATAAACATCGCTATCCCAAAATAAAACACCTGGAGACGCTTCTCTCCCAGATGGGAATCTCAGATTTCGAACATTATATCGAGGTTGACGAAGTTCTTCAGGGTGAGTCTTATTTTGACCCCAAAGGTCCTTTTAATAAAACCTACCGCGATGCCGATTCCAACTGGACACTTGTCAGCCCGGATGAACTTGAATCAGCACTGAACCAACTCCGAGAGCACGAGGCGAATAATAATCTTGAGAAATATGTTCAAGACCGAGATAGCCTACGCAAAAAAATTGGCCAAATGACCTTCATTAAGGCTCTGGTAAAATCTTAGATAAAAGGCTCAGCGCAGATCCGGTATCCAAACAACCATACCGTGATTAAGAAGATTCAGGATAGGATCAGCATACACCCGTTCAAGGGTGCCTACGCCAACAGGCTGGTCGAAGAGTCTGATAAGTTTCTCAAGCTCATCGTCAATGAGAAGAAGCCGCGGCTCCCCCATAAACCATCCGCCCAGCAACGTAACCGATTCGTCTTCAGAGGATTCGGGTACCATCTCCTCGCCCATTTGTTCCCGGATAAAACCTGCAGGGAACGTACCTCGACGAAG
Organism: Deltaproteobacteria bacterium; assembly: GCA_018668695.1. Classification (NCBI taxonomy): domain Bacteria; kingdom Pseudomonadati; phylum Myxococcota; class Myxococcia; species Deltaproteobacteria bacterium. Next base: position 3,495 of record JABJBS010000157.1, on the reverse strand, counting down.
GCTCTCATTAAGCCTTAATACACCACCTCGCGCGAAAAGATCTGCTTGGTCTTCAGGCAAGACAGCAAAGTCTTCAGCATCAGGGTCACTTTTCGGTGAGGTTTTCAAAAACGCTTCAAACCCTAGAAGTGTCCCAACTGCCGTAACGTCTGCACCATCAAGTGTTGCCAACCGTTCGCACAGACTGCCTCTCAAATCGATGTGAGGGCTCCCGTGAAGCTGCGTCGTTAGGTCCAACAATTGGTCTTCAGTATGGTCCGCCAGCCCTAGTGATAAGGACCCTTGCTGAAGCTGAGCCAACTCAGCCTCCTGCCCCACTCCTAAATCAACCCAGCGCAGTCCCAATGCACCAAAACTACCTGCGAGTTCCTCGCCAAATAATTCAGCATTGGCCTCAACACTGCCAATCAGCTCTTTCAAGGTAGGCAACACTCCATCAATCGTTTCCCCTCCAGAATTTGCTTCGAGTAATACGCTGCACTGCTTCGATGCTTCCTCAAGAATCGGCATCAACAAAGCCTCCGCCCGCTGCGCTGCAACCGTGGTTTCATCTAGACTCTCTAAAGCAATGAAAGCTCTGTAGGACACATCCTGCAAAAGACGCCGCGCCCGGCGACTCTCGTAACCCTCAACCCCAATAACCGGCTCGTCGCCCAAGAGTTCTTGAGTGACCGAGCCAACTCGATGCATCATGCCCTCAAGTGTTGAGTGATAATCCACGCCATCCACACAAAACAATTCTACCCAAGTTCCAAAGCTCCATGCCGTCATTCTATTCCAGTGACTTCTAAGATAAGCCCGTGCATCACTTGATGCGTCGAGCTTACCAAGCGGGCTTGATATAGGCCGCCCCGTAGAAAGCTCTCGATGACAGGCACTCCATTCAGTCTCGAAATGACTCAGGCCGTGCTGCGCATGCCGCAGAGCCGCCGGTCTCAATGCCTCCACCGCCTCATCGGTAAGTTCCCAATAAGGGTTATCGATGGCCTCGCAAGCAGGACAAAATGCAGTGTAAAGCGCTTCACCCAAATGCTTGTCACATTGGCCTCTAAAAATGTCGTCGAAACCATGCCAGTGAACCACTGGCAATAACTCGTTCAGTCGGGACCCCAGATAAGCTTCAAATCGAGTCATATCCGGACGCCAGAAAAACCCAACAGCTCCGTGTAAGAGTTCATGGGCCGGCCATTTACGCCGATGATTCGGATTGAATGCAATCAGGGGCGAGTCTTGAAAGAAGGAGAAATATTTAGGCTCCGCCAGAACGCCTTCCTTCCATAGGGGTACCGTGCCTTCGTCCCAAACCGCCATTTCAGGTTCGAGTGCTTTGGGCATAGGCAATCGGATTCGAAGTTCGTGGTGGAAAAAAGCCGTTCCTGCTTTGGTCCCAAGAAGACCAGCGCGTAAACCCAGTGGAGTCACTGATAAATCGCCGCCGGGTATGCCCAAACCTCCCAATACTTCGGAGGCCTCGGCTTGACGGCCATTTTTAATTTGGCGTTCGCAACGCTCTACCAAAGTCTGCGCATTGGGTAACCAGGCTGCAGTATCCGTGTATTTCGATTCGTTTTTCATAGCACCAGGGTCTAGCCATCCCCGGAACAAACCGCAAGCCAAGAGCGGCTTCAGATCAGACAAATCTAGCCACTATTTGCCACTTCGGGTTGGGGAATGCTCAAAAAGAAAAAAGCGGGCAAGTTCCCCAGAACCCACCCGCTTTCATTATTGGTTATTCTTTAGAATCTAAGCCGCTATCAGCCACCCATCTTACGAATAATTGCCATGGCTGTATCGTTAAGCTGCTTCGATATATTGCTCATCATTTGCAGTGTTTGTTGCTGCTTTTGGAGCATATTCTGTAAGTCAACGTTTGCCAGCTGAGCGTCATCACCGATGCTGTTCAACTTGTCTTCCCAGGTTTTAATCTCGTCAGCTACCTGGTCGATACTGCAAACGCCTGGTCCGGGTACACCATTTGGCATTCCCAATTCCATACGCATCTGGCTATCCTTATCCTGTGCATCGATGGGGCCACCCCAATAAGCTTCTACTGCAGCTTGGGTAGAACCGAAGATTTCAAGGGCAGTTGTACTGGTTGGACCATTGGCCCTCAAGTCTGCGTTGATTTCTGCACTGCTCATGGCACGGCCGTGTAAAATTTCATGAGCCCATTTGTCATTAACCGGGTTCATCGCCGCAGCAACAACTTCCTGAACACTTGATTGACCATCAATTCCCAAATCAACACCAAACGCAGCTTCAATCAATGCGACATCGCCAGAGTGGAGGTTACCACGCGCAACCTCATTGGCTGGGTCTTGGATATAGTGTTGATAGTCGTCGAAAGAAGGCTGAGATGTAATATGTGTAACGTCGTCGTATCCGCCGCCCTGTCCAAACTGTCCATTGGCAACACTCGAGTCACCAAGGTAGGACAAATATCCAGCGACACCGGTGAGTGCGTTAAAAATCTTGCTTGGGTCCTTACTTTCTAAGGCTTCCTTTAACGTATTCTCGAGTTCATCTGGCAACTCACAGCCGTACGCATCCTGAACCAGTGCTTGAGCAGAAGTCACGCACTCATCAACAGAACGATTATGAGCAAGGGTATAAGCTGAAGCAGAAACGCCGTTTGTTGAGTTTGTAGCAAAAAAGGATTGCATAGCGTCGATCTGCTCGGCGCTCCAAGTCCCTGGGTCGCTAAGGTCAGTGATACCTTGTGAAATACCAAACTCTCTCGCTTGAGTTTCAAACTTACGTAGGTCGTTTAGGTGGTTTCGAACCATTTCCTTCTGAGCGTTAAAATGTTTCACCTTCTCTGCATACATACGAAGGTCTTCGGTATTCTGCCCGTAGGCTTCACGAAGAACCTGCTGAACCAGCGCATTCACATCTTGATAATCAATGACCGGGCCCGAACCAATTGCCGATGCAAAAGCAGCCTGACTTGCCCCAATTGAATTTGAGGAAAGGCCTGAACCAATCATGGAAAGTTGCTGTGCGAAATTGCCTCCAAACTTTTCTGCAATTGTGTTTGGAGCAACTGGGTCCATGCCTAACTGGCTTAGGATATTATTGAACTGCTCAACCGCTTGGCCATTGAGGCTGAATCCGTCTACCGGTGAGTTGGCGGCCGATGGTGCGCCAGGAAGGCCGGGTACCGAAGGCTGACTAAAAACTGCCGGGCTCATTGGGATGTGGATTGCTGAAGAAGATAGGCTGATTCCAGGGATGCTCATTTTAGATTCCTTAAAGTAAATAATAAAAGTTATGGCCGTAGCCAAAAGTCGTTTGGTGTCGCGTTTTGCAATCAATCTTGTGATTCGTTGTCGCTCGCAGTTCCTTACGGAGTTCCAACCCGATTCGGTTATTTATTAAGCAACCTCCCAAACACCCTCCACCCTCTGTAAAAACAGGCACTTAAGTAAAAGAGTGTGAGGCTCATCACGGAATCTGTTGTCTTTTTGAGATTTTTTATTAGATCAAATTCGGCGT
>JABJBS010000156.1 GCA_018668695.1 Deltaproteobacteria bacterium | reverse complement strand
TAAGACAAAGAAAGGCCGTAAATTGACTGAAACGACGCGTAAACTCATTGAAGCAACGCTCCATTCGAAACAGGCCGTCACCTTTCTCGATGCCTTAAGCATTTTGCGCTCGATCCGCAGCAGCGGACTGACGACTCGGCATTTCCAGAACTCACTCATTGAACTCCTCGGACACCCAGAGGCCACGAGGCGTAGCGTTGAAATTCTCGAGAAGGCATTAACCGCTGAGCTTAAAAACCATGAACGAGAACTTCTCCGAGGAAGGCAAACCCTAAGCGAACGAAACAATCGGCAAACTGTGCAGGGAATATGTGGCCAAGAGCTTAGAGTCGAACTTCCGGCAAGTTCAGGTTCCTATTGGGAGCCTGCACCCAATCAGGAGCAAGCTATAGAGATTCGACTATTACTGGGAGAATCCGCCAAGGCCGGTTGCGAGAGTTTCGGTGTGAGCCTTAAAGCCGTCGGCCGTTACAAGGTCAGTTGGGAACGCAGGCAGGACGCCCGGGAAGCCTCGAAAAGTTCTCTGAGAAATCGCCTAAATGACGATTTCTATTTAGAGATCGTAATCAATAATCAACCGTAGGCATGAAACCCGTGACCTGATTTACGGCCGAAACGCCCTGCTTCTACCAATCGCTTCAAGAGCGGGCATGGCCGGTATTTAGGGTCTCCGAGGTCGTTATGAAGAACTTCCATGATCGAGAGGCATGTATCCAAGCCAATAAAGTCAGCAAGGGTCAGAGGGCCCATCGGCTGGTTGGTTCCAAGCTTCATGGCAGTATCGATATCTTCGGCGGTAGCCACGCCCTCCATCAGAGCAAAAGCCGCCTCGTTAATCATCGGCATCAAGACTCGGTTCACAATAAACCCTGCATAGTCTTTTGAGGTTACCGTGGCCTTATTCATCTGGTGGGCCAGCGCAATGGTTTTATCGTAAACATCATCGGCCGTAGAGACACCCCGGATGACCTCCACCAACTTCATGATTGGCACTGGATTCATGAAGTGCATACCGATCACTTGCTCTGCACGGTTCGTGGTTGAAGCAATGCGGGTAATGGATATTGAAGAAGTATTCGATGCGAAAATAGCATCCTTCCCAATGTGCTCATCCATCGTCTTAAAAATCTTCGCCTTAAGGTCTTCACGTTCAGTAGCAGCCTCAACCACGAATGGGAGGTCGTGCATGCTTGGGATACCATCTACAGGATTAATGCGGGCCAGCAGAGCCTCACTGGCTTCCTCGTTAATTTTACCTTTGGCAATGAGTTTCTGAAGCCCCTTGGCGATAACTTCTTTACCCTGGACCGCAGTTTTTAGATCAACATCGGCTAAATACACATCAAGGTCAGCCTGTGCTGCGGTCTGAGCAATTCCGCGCCCCATCTGGCCGGCGCCTACAACACCAATCGATTGAATTTCACTCATTTTCAGTTCCTGTTTCGGCATTGTCTGGTGCCTCGTTATCTGTTTCAGGTGGTTCACTGTCCGAGTCGTGCTGTACCGCAGCCTCTATGTCGACGATAGGGTCTTGGCCCTCTTTAAAGCGTATATTTGCTTTCACCTCGATGTTCATACCCTGCAATATCTTTGGCAACTCCTTCGATAGGTCAACCCCGTCTAGAAAAGTGCGAAACTCTCGAGTGACGATTTTAAAAAACTCATCGCGCGTTTTCTCTGTTTGTCCCACAAGATAATTCAGCGCATCCCGTGGCAATTCACCGAGCTGCCCTTTGATACTCTCTTCACTCATAAACAAGCTGCTGATACTGCCGAAAACAGCCTTGCGAATGGTATCGGTTACGCCGCTTTGGACGCTTTCGTCTGACTCTTTAGGTTCTTCTTCACTCATCGAGGGGATTCTTTCTCAAAGGATATAACGAGGTCGTGCGATTCTTGTTTAAGGGAGTTCATCCACATTGAACTCAAGGCCGAGGGAGTAGCAGTTGCTGGCAAAGCTATTGCTGTCGTAAAGCTGTAAGCCGAGAACCACTTGAGCGCCGTCACTTACTGTTTCCGAGAAACGCAGCGGCAAGGCCAATACACCGTCCGTAGCATCCAAAGTGACACCACTTTGACGAAAGACATCATCAAGGCTCAAAGTTGCAGCCTCTTCTCCGCTCAGAAAGAATTTAGCCTGCCCCAGTCCGCCCAGGTCGCCATTGGAGTCTTCGAAGGTTGCCGAAAATATGAGGGTCCATGGGTCCCCATCCAGCTGTCTTTTCAGCTCGAAATTGGTCAGCAGTGGAGCCAGGTCACTATCGGATTGAAAACGAGACCCGCATGCAGCTGAGTCTGTACCACAGCCAATTAGGCCACTTGAGAACGCTACAAGAAACAAGAGGATGGAAGAATTATTACTCATGGCCCAAATCCTTATCACGGTTGCATGGCGGAAGGAATTTAAGGGTTACCGCCTTCGACTTTATTGAAACGAAGTTCGACAAAGCGGCCATTGGCCTTCTCGAGGTCCTTTTTCTTAAACCGCTCATCTGGATTAATCATAAACGCTGGCCCAGAAGCATCAAGCATAAACGGGAAATCGCTGTTCACGCTGTCTCCGAAGGCCAAGTAAGCGGGACCACCGAGCCACTCTCGGACAATCGAGCCTTTAAGCATATAAGTGCTATCGACATTACCTGTATACTTATCGTTTTTGGCTTCCTGGAGGCTCCCTATGCGGTTTTCCGGTCCAACTCCCAGCATATCGCCCGCTACATCAACCAAGATATCGAGGCCGGCAGAGATGAAATAAACATCGAAACCACTGGAGCGAAGCTGAGCCACGATCCGTCGCATGGAACACCCGCTTGGGTCGTCGTAGAACTTACCCTGCAGTGGCGGGTAAGCGCTGCTGCCTTGAGTCATTGAGCGCTGGGCAATTTTGTAAGCATCCTGCTTGCTCATTCCTGCGAGCATGGCCGCGACCAGATAGAAGCCGTCTTTTCGATTCAAGCGCTGAGCTTTCGGCAGCGAGCCATCGGTCGCATGCTTCAAGACAAGAGCCGCATTGTCCTGAATCGAGTTCTTTCGGACCAAATCAGCGTTCACGCCTTCGACCTTAAGAAGTGCCTCAACCATCGCTGGGTGTGCTTGCTCAGTTACCTTCTTACTCTCCACCAGAGCACTTAAAAAGTAGTCGATACCGTGGCCGTCCCAGAGCGTTTCGTCCAAATCAAAAACGGCTGTAAGGGCAAAGCCCTGAGCGTGAATAGCCTTGGTGTCGAGAAGCTGAATGGCCTCACAGACAGCCTTCGGTGTCATGGAATCGGCCGAATACCCAGGAAAGTGACTGGTAAGAAGACCCGCGAGTAGCGCTTCTTTTTCCGGTCCGACATTAACGCTACCAACAACCTTAACTTGAGATGCCAACCACTTCGACTCTGCCGCCAAGCTGCGCAACGCCGACTCATCATAGGCACTGAGATCCCACTGCCCTGATTTCTGCTTCGCGAGCTTTAGAAGGGATGCGTGATCGTGGTCGCCCATACCCTTGTACAAGGGTGTGCTGATTGGCGCCGGAGCTGACCCAAGTTTTGAAGTAGCTGCCTTCGCCAGTCCGTCGAGCAGCGCATGATCAGCAGCATCAACCGAGCCATCACCATTCACATCCAAACTTGAGACACTTAAGGTGGCGCCCTCAAGGCTATCTCCCACGAAAGCGCCATGTGACGTTGCACAAGCGGTCGTCAAGAGAGCAAAAACAACTGATCGACGATTCATGAAAACATCCGTTAATTGGTTACGATTTTGAGAAGCCCGCGGCCCTTCGGAGCGCCTTCAGCCGCTGCTGCATTGCTTGCATCAACAGCCTCTACGAGGCGTTTCGCGATGTCTCTAAACGCGTTTGCACTCTCGGCGTCGGGTGCAGCTTGCACAATCGGCTCACCGCTGTCACCGCAAGCACGGACTTTAGGTTCGATTGGAATTTGTCCCATCAATGGAATGTTGAGTTCCTCGGCTGCACGCTCGCCACCGCCGCTACCAAAAATATCATACCGTTTACCATCATCGGCCACAAAATAGCTCATATTCTCCACGATACCCATCACCGGGATACGTACCCGGTCAAACATCGACTTGGCTCGGTAAACATCAGCCAACGCCACATCCTGGGGTGTGGTCACAAGCAAGCTACCCGTGACTTTTACCTTTTGAGCCAAACTGAGTTGGATATCACCCGTGCCTGGAGGCAAATCGAAAATGAGGTAATCTAAATCGCCCCAATCAACGTCGTTGACAAATTGGGTGACAGCACCAGCGAGCATTGGGCCACGCCAAACCATAGCCACATCGGGATCAACCATGTAGCCCATCGACATCAGCTTCAGTCCGTATTTCTCGACCGGGACAATCGTTTTCCCATCGGGGGAAGACGGCCGTGGTGAAGAGCCCAGCATGGTTGGAATCGAGGGACCGTAAATGTCGGCATCGAGGAGCCCTGTACGGAATCCTAAGTGGGATAGCGACAAAGCCACGTTTGTGGCGACTGTAGATTTGCCTACCCCGCCTTTACCACTCGCGATGAGGATCAGATTTTTTATATTGCCTGCCATTTGTTACCCTATGCTCTCAAAGACGCGTACCGTTTACACGGCGAATATTGTAAGTACTCAGTACTACAAGACTAAGACATCCCGGCCGCCAAGCGCCGGTAATTTGAAGGACTCTTACTGCTTATGACCACATTCGGCAACCTATCCTTGGCCCCGGAGCTTGAAACCGCAATTGAACTTGCACGGGCGGCGGGCGCTATCATTATGAACCATTACGCCCAGGGCACGGAAGTTGAGATAAAGGGCGATGACAGCCCGGTAACCGTAGCCGACAAAGACGCCAACGAACTAATTGTTAAAGGGCTGCGGGAAGCTTTTCCTGATGACGCTATCCTTGCCGAAGAATCCACGGATGACCTGGCTCGGCAAGGCTATCGCCGGCTTTGGTGTGTCGACCCATTGGATGGAACACGTGAATTTATTGATAAAAATGGAATGTTCGTCGTTATGATTGGTTTAGCGATTGATGGAGAAGCCAAGGCTGGCGTTGTATATCAGCCCACCGAAGACCTCTTGATGTGGGGTGCTGACGGTATGTCAGGTGTGATCCACAACGGTGAGGACATTCAACACGGCGTCACTGGGTGCTCCACGCCTCAAGATGCATCGATGGTTGTTTCGCGTTCTCACCGCTCTTCCACGGTAACAGCGGTTGCAGAGCGGCTCGGGGTTAAGAATGAGAAACCCCTTGGGAGTGTTGGCCTGAAAGTAGCCTACATCGTCATGGGCAAAGCCGAAATGTATCTCTCAACGTCCGACAGAATGATGGAATGGGATACCTGTGCCCCCGAAGCTATCTTGAGAGCAAGCGGCGGAACCGTCACAGATATCCGTGGGGAACCACTGCGGTATAATAAAACGAAGCCAAACACGCACTTTGGGGTTCTGGCCACCAATGGACTTCTACACCGTCCCGCGGTTCTTGCGCTTGTTCCTGTGTGCCAAGAGCGTCAGTGGAACATCACTGGCTGATAATAACTTCTTAAGGTGCGATGGTTGGAGCCGCCGTGGGAGCTAGCCCAGCCAACTGAGTCTTTGCCGCACTTGCATGACGGCTTCCTGATGCAACGACAGATTCTAGAATCTTACGTCCGCCGTCCGCATCACCGACCTGCAATAGAGAGTAACCGTGCCAATAGAGCACTTCATCAATCACATTGCGGTCTGTCTCTTTCTTGCGAATCGCTTCAAAGACCTCGATAGCGTCGGAGTACTTTCGGCTTTCGCGTAAGGTGATCCCCAACAAGTAACGCCCTGAGTTCGCATAGCGGCCTTCGGGAGAGATTCGTAAAGACTCGCGAAACGCCTTGATGGCGTCCGTCTTACGGCTCGCTGAGAGGAAATTACGTCCGTTACGGTAGGCTTCTTCGCCCGCCGCTGTTTGAAAATCGGTTAGAGTCGGCCCGACCGCTTGCCGCTCAAGTGGTGACAAGAGTGCCATGTCGAGTTCCGGTAAAAGACGTGCGGCTTCGCTTTTGCGGTTGGCCTTCAGGTGCCCAAGAAGCTCCAAAGCCATGCTTTGAGCCTGTGACCGAACTTTCGAGTCGTCCGCAACACGCTTTAGCCGCGTGTCGAGCTCAGCGGACCGAGCCGCAAGCTCTTGCTTTAAGCGCTCAGCATCTTGTGCGGCCTGAAAAGCATTTTCTCGGATGCCCTCGATTGAGATTGAGGAGATGAAATAAGCGGCGACTGAAATAGTTAATGCGACGATGGCATAAGCGCCGATCGTGGCGAAACGTGCACGCTTCTCAAGGTTATCGAACCGGGTTTCAAAACCCTTCATGTCGAGTGATAGATTCTTGATTTGATTATCGGTCTTTATAGACTGATTACGCGCTTCTACTACTTCACGCTTGAGTTCGTTAAATTCTCTGAGTGCAGGATCAGACACCACAGCCTCCTCGGTTCGCGCTTCATCGCGCGCGTAGACGGTCTTACACCAAGTCGAAGCGAAGGCAAACGGCCTAGACTCAACAAATATGCAACGCGTTAAATGATTTGGATATTCCCCGCATTCAGCTCTGGGAGTTTGATTACTCAAACCATAACAAGCTGATTCCGGAGGGGGGGGGAATGGTGGGTCGTCAGGGGCTCGAACCCTGGGCCACCGGATTAAAAGTCCGATGCTCTACCAACTGAGCTAACGACCCGCCGGGAGGCCGTAACTACACAGCTCCAGTGCGAACGTCAACGATTGTTCGCCCAAAGATTCACTTTTTTTGTAGAAAACATCAAAAGTTTGAACGAACCGACTCTTCGCTATTCGGAGGTATGGCGACACCAAGAGCTATCTGGTAGGACGCGGGCCGGTCACACAAACCTGATCCCCAAGGGAGAGACGCTATGACAGAAGTCGTTATTATATCCGCAAAAAGAACCCCAATTGGCCGCTTTCAAGGCGCTTTATCCGGTGTAACCGCTCCAAAACTGGGCGCTACCGCCATCTCATCAGCCGTCGAAACCGCCTCGATCGCCCCCGAGGAAATTGAGCAAGTGATCATGGGGAATGTACTCCAAGCAGGTATTGGCCAGGCACCGGCCAGGCAAGCCGCAATTTTTGGAGGATTGCCGATGAGCGCTGGCGCGATCACACTCCACAAAGTTTGTGGTTCAGGCCTTCGTGCCGTGATGGATGCAAGTAACGGTATCCGAGCCGGGGAATGGGAAGCGGTTGTAGCAGGAGGCATGGAAAATATGTCGGCATCCCCTCACCTTCTTCCGCGTTCGCGTGACGGTTTTCGTATGGGCGACGCAAAACTCGTCGACTCAATGATAAAAGACGGACTTTGGGACCCCTACGGCGACAAGCACATGGGCAACTGCGCAGAGCTCTGTGCCAAAAAATATGCTTTCACCCGTGAAGAACAAGATGCATTCGCGCTTCAATCCTACCACCGCTCGCAGGCCGCCGCTGAGGCCGGATCGTTCGACAACGAACTGGCATCCGTATCGGTTCCACAGCGCAAGGGCGACCCAGTCGTCGTGGACAAAGACGAAGAGCCTTGGGCAGCGCCGCTCGATAAGATGACAAAACTTCGTCCAGCATTCGACAAGGAAGGCTCGATAACGGCAGCCAACGCTTCTAAAATCAACGACGGAGCGGCCGCGATGGTCGTAACATCTGCAGAAAAAGCCAAAAGCCTTGGGTTGAAGCCAATGGCCAAGATTCTCGGTCAAGCTTCTTTCGCACATGAGCCTGATTGGTTCACAACCGCACCTGTTGAAGCCGCTAAGAAGGCTCTCAATAAAGCTGGTCTCAACGCATCCGACATTGACCGTTGGGAAATCAACGAGGCGTTTGCAGTGGTAACAATGGCTTCTATCCGTGATTTAGAACTCGATCCTGAAAAGGTTAACGTCCGTGGCGGCGCAGTTTCAATGGGTCACCCCATCGGATGTTCCGGTGCTCGTATCCTTGTCACTTTGCTCCATACTTTGCAGGCCGAAGGGTTACGCTACGGCTGCGCCTCGATTTGTATCGGCGGCGGCGAAGCAGCAGCGGTTGTGGTAGAGAATCTACAAGCCTAACATACTTAAAAGACGGCCAAATCTGACTACCGGAGCCTCGCTGCGGTCGACGCTCGCCAAAGCCCTGGCTCTTGGCTATGATTATATAGACTCAGGACACAAGGGATCCTCTCGGGTATGGACGAAGGCATAACGTTTCGCAAAGCAACGGATAGTGATTTAGAGCTGGTTGTGGCTTTGATGAACGAACTCATCGACGAACTCGGTTCTGGTGATGGCAATCATGACATAAAGTCTCGGCTCCCCGGTGATATTGCGAGTGCTCTGGCCAGCGAAAACGTCTGTATTTTTCTCGCCTTCGAAGAGGTTACCTGTGTTGGGCTAAGTCGTGGCGATATCCTATCGAGCGACCCCATCTTCAGGCTTAGACCAGACAACCGTTGCGGCTATGTAGACCAGATGTATGTACGTCCAACCCATCGACGCACAGGGGTCGGCGCCGCTTTATTAGAGCAATGCGAGACATGGTTTAAGGAACAAGGCATCGGTCACGTTCTTCTCCATGCAGCAGTTCGCGCCATTCGGTTTTACGCGCGTGCTGGCTATCAGTCGAATCGTGAGATGTTTAAAAAACTCGTTTAAACCACCGGCAAAGTCTTATGGATAACTTCCGCATGGCTAACAACCTTCGTGACCGGATACCTATAAAACCCATGGGTTCCAGTGCCCTTGGCTGAATCGATTTCAAGCAAGTCCCGTACCTCATACAGCTGCAAAGGTGCTGAACCTCTCGGCATCACGGAAACCCAAGCCCTCACCAGCTCAGACGTCAAGGATACTGAACCCGTGAGGTTCGGCAATACAGAGAGCGTCTTTTCGACCAAGACCGCACCATCCAAGTCGCCCAGCACTTCAGGCATTGCCCTTAGCAAGTAGCGGCCGGGGCCAATCGACTCCATCGACGCACCAAGTGCCTCAATACAGGGCATCGCGTTTTCCAATGCCTCTAGGGTGTTCGCGTTTGCTGAGAACGGGAATGGAAGCATCAGTCGCCTCTGGGTAACGACTTGGCTTAGGCGTAAGGCAGCAAACGCAAGCTCTTGGCGCGCGGTCGTTGGTGAGTAAAAAACAAAGAGGTCATCAAGAGCCATCCCCACCACATCTTCCCAGGGCCGAACCCACTCCCCTTCAATCTGATGAGCGGTCGGCTTTAACTGACGCTCGGCTGGTGCTGGTGTCGGCTTCGCTGGGCTCATTCCCGAGCTTCTGTGCTCGTCATTGCTTCTTTGCTGGGGCCTGGGCGCCTGCGCCAGCTGCTTACGGGGTTGTGGTTGGGTTTTACTTATGGGCCGTTCAGACGCCAAGTAACGGTGCGTGGCTTCCTCTACTCGAATTTTATTTTCTTCGAGTTTACGGGTTGGGAGCGGTATCTTTTCTTCACTCACCGCCAACGCAGAGGCGAGTGCTCGATAAACCGGCGCTGCCTCACTGAATCTGACTTCGAGCTTTTGCGGATGGACGTTAACGTCCACCGTTTCAGGGTCGATGTCTACAAAGATAACAACGATGGGATAACGGCCCCGCTGAACCATGGAACGAAATGCCTCGATGACCGCACGCTGTAGCATTTTATCTCGAACATAGCGCCCGTTTACGAAAATCCAAATCCCCTTTGAGTCGCCTCTATCAACTTCCAGTCCGGACCGGAAGCCAGTCACGTGAACCCCCTCTGAGGCGTACTCGAAATCACATAGAGCACCCACGCGTTTGCCGAGGGCAATTTCAATGCGCTCTCTTCCACGAACATCTGCAGGTACATCAACCAAGCGGCGGCGCCCCGAAGTCAAAACTAAACCAACTCGGCGAGAGCCCATTGTCGTTCGCAGGCATGCGTCAACAACATGGGCTTGCTCCGTTGCCGGCGAACGCAGAAACTTACGCCTGGCGGGTGTGTTATAAAATAACTGCTGAATATCGATACTGGTACCTTGCGGGCAGCCCACGGGTGTTTCGCTGACCAGCTTGCCACCCTTAATCTTGAGTGCCAGCCCAACAGAGTCACGGGCTCTTCGCGTGGTAATCGTCATCTCGCTTACCGACGCGATAGAGGACAGTGCTTCGCCTCTGAACCCAAAGGTATCGATACAAAATAAATCGGAAGGATTGAGAAGTTTACTGGTAGCGTGGCGTTGCCAGGAACGACGCAAGTCGTTTGGCCCCATTCCGACACCATCGTCCGTTACGGTAATGCGGCCAAGACCGCCGCCTTCGATATCCACTTGAATCGAAGTTGCCCCTGCATCTACGGAGTTCTCAACCAACTCTTTAACAATGGAGGCCGGTCGCTCGACGACCTCTCCCGCCGCTATCTGATCAATAACGTGCGATTCAAGCAAGTTGATGACCGGCTGGTCTTCTGGGAGCGAGCTCTCTAACATGCGCTGCTTGGTAAACCTTAACTACAGACGCGATTGCGACCTTGCTGCTTTGCTTCATAGAGAAGCTTATCCGCGGCCTCAATCATCTCATTGGGCGTAATGTCGCCGGCGCTGGGATCAAGAGTTTTCACACCGATGCTTATCGTAATGGGAATCTGTGTGTCATTATGACTGAAAGTATATTCCTCGATTGCTTTTCGAATTTTCTCACAAGCAACTGTCGCATCGTCGAGAGAGCTTTCCGGCAAGATGATGGCAAACTCCTCGCCGCCATAGCGACAGAAAACATCATTTACCCGTACCAAATTGGCTACATTTTTCGAGAGGTCTCGAAGAACCGTATCACCGGCCTGGTGGCCGTAGGTGTCATTCACTTTCTTGAAGTGGTCGATATCAAACATGGCTAAAGAGACTTCACGACCGTAACGTAAGCATCGCTTTAGCTCATCGTCTAAGCGTTGAAGAAAGTAACGCTTATTGAAAGCTTGGGTTAAGCTATCAATCGTCGTTAGGCGGTACATGTCATCTTGAAACTTGGAGTCAATGCTAGAGCCGGAAACCATCTTCAAGACAGTATCGCCAACTTTTAGATAGTCTCCGTCATGGAGCTGGGTATCGGTTATTTGCTGGTCATTTACAAAGGTCCCATTCGTCGAGCCAAGGTCCTCGATATAGACGTGCCCGCCGCGTAGGAACAACTTTGCATGCTTGCGCGAGATTCCCTCGGCATCGACTCGTATTTCTGCTTTCGGTGAACGCCCGAGAATCATCTCCGGCTTTTCTAACGGATAACGCTTACCAATATCTCCGCCGTGCAAAACAACAAGGGCTACGTGAAGAGTGGTGGTCTTATCGTTCTCATCCTCAACAGGTGAAGTCATGATAATCGTCTTGTCTGATTCGTCTTCTACCATTGCGTCGACCTTCTCCCTTCCACTCAACTTATAGCAAGTTCTTCACGAAGATACACCCGTTCCGCATATTCACTGAAGCCTTCTTGGCCCAACAGACCCAGTGCCATCTTCTTCCCAGCCTCAACCCCTGGCTGGTCAAAAGGGTTAATTCCCGTGATAATTCCCGCACATGCGCAGGCTGCCTCAAAAAGCAGCACCAACCCACCGATATGGTGGGCGTCAATCTTATCTACCTTAATATCCAGTACCGGAACCCCTGCATCCAATAGAGCGGCCCGAGTCGCTCGGCGCTCGGCGTCCAGTAACTCATACAGGTCTCGACCCCTAAGGAATGTAAGTTCAGGTACGTCAAGCAGCTCATCAGGTATGGGTAAGGGCCGGCGTGGCTGAACAACCTCGATAAGCGTCACAAGCTTGTCTCGCGGACCTTCCACAAAGAGTTGAAGCTGAGCATGCTGGTCGGTTGCTCCCACCGCAGGAATCGGCGTCTGTCCGGCAAAAACAGTTTCACCATGGCGATTAAGCCGCTTACCCAAAGATTCCGCCCAAAGCTGAACAAACCAATCGGTTAATGTGCGAAGTGAATCAGAATAGGGCATCATCACCAACGAACTTTTACCCAACTTATTAGCCGCTAGCATCGCCGCACCAGCCATCATACAGGCCGGGTTTTCTTCGATCTCGTTTTCCGTAACCCTGGCGAGCATATCCCGTGCTCCAGCCAAGATTTCACCAATATCAATACCCACGAATGCCGCTGGCAAGAGTCCAACGGGTGTAAGAGCGCTAAAGCGTCCGCCAACATTATCAGGTACGTCGAAGGTACGAATACCTTCGGTTTTAGAGAGTTCTCGCAGAAGGCCTTTTTCAGGGTCGGTTACAAACACCATCCTGTTTTGCGATTCACCCTGCCCCAAGCTCTTTTTGAACCAGCCGCGAATAATCAGCAGCTGAGCAAGAGTCTCCACTGTCCCCCCGCTCTTCGTGATCACAGCAGCCGCAGTTCGCTCAGGCTTAAGTCCATCCAGCGTTCTATTGATGGTGTCCGGATCAACATTATCGAGAAAATGAACTCGGTTCCCATTGGGTCCCGTCTCATTCAGGGCGGCTACCAAAGCTTGGCCGCCTAAGCTTGAGCCGCCGATACCAAGAACCAAAAGGTCATCAGCCAGAGATCGCAGCCGCTGTACTTCGGACTCAATCGACTTAACCAACTCCTCGTTCAATGGAAGGTCGTAAAAACCCAAGTCTTTACCGCGCCGCGCCATAAGCTCCCGATGCGCAATCCGTAACTCAGCTACTTGGGGCTCCCAGATAGTTTTATCTGGACCTGATTCCAGCAGAGGAGCAAACAAGCCTTCGGTTGATACTTCAATCATTGAACATTGCCTTCTTAAGAAACACTCGAAATCTGAACAAAAAAAAACCGGCGCAGAAGCGTTCAATGCTCCTGCGCCGGTTTACTTAGCACTTATTACTGCGCAGGGACATCCCGGCTCATAACAGCAGCAGCTTCGACGACGTCAAAGACACCGTTTAAGCTAGTTCCGTTATTAGAAGCCATCGTACCCAAGTCACTTGAAGCAAGCTCCAAGAGCATGTGAGTTACGTTGATGTTACCAGATGCATTTGGAGCAAATGGATCAGCACCCCATGCAGGAGTCGCTGGTGCCTCAAATGTCGATGCGCCCGCGAAGTATACGTTCCAGCGAGTAGAAACTTCGCCTTCGCCTTCACCGCCAACAGAGAATGTTGCCCAGTGCAGGTCAGCATCCTTCGTTGGTGTGTACATACGACCCGTGATGGCTTCCATCGCGCCTGATTCTTCAGGGAACGTGCGGTTAGCAATTTGACTGCTAATGCCCGTCTCAATGCCTTCGCCTTCACTGTGGTTCACCAAAATCGCACTGATGCGAATTTGCGACAAGTCATTAAGCAGTTCCGTTACGGGTGCTGCGATAATGATTGTTCGCTGAGGTGAGCCTGCTTCCAGGCCAGCGAAAGGAGGTGCGCTGAACAAAGGAAGGTGGCCACCAGGCAATTGACCTTCAGGTGCAATCGCCAAGACGTCCTTAGGACATCGGTTTTCAGTTTCATCAAGGCTGAAGTAGCAAATCTGGCCGCCGTTAAGAACGCCGTCAAACTCACCGTCTTCGCTTAGACAATCACCTTCTGTGCAGTCCAGTGCGAGACCAAGACCAAGAGGTACAAGACCCATGCCCTTAGCCTGAATGCCTGTTACTGCAAGCATGGCTTCCATCTTCTTGCTTGGATTAAGTGGATCTGCTGGCAACGCAGGCGCAGCAAATGCCGTAAAACGGCTCCACGCTTCACGAAGCGCGAGCTTGCCGTACTCACCAGTACCATCATCAAGGACAGGATAATCAGGGCTAGATGAACGGTCAGCTGAGCCGTACTCACCTGTAATGTGTTCCGTCCAAGCTTGTGCGGTTCCCGCAGGAAGCGACAAGTTACCCTTAAGACCCGTTGCAACACTTGAAATCAGTGGAACGATATCATCGTAAAGAGATCCAATATCTAAGTTCAGACCACAATCGAGGTCACAAGAACAATCGCCTTCACCACCGGCTGCTTCGTCACACACATCTTCTGTAGCGTCACATGAGCAATCAGTTAGGTAAGGAGTAGCTACGTTGATAACGCCGCTTAAGTCCGCAATTTCAACCTCTGTCCCGAGGCTCCATGCATAACGCCGACCAGGTACTGCTACCGAGTCAAAGTGTGGCTTAATTGGAGTGGCTGCAAGACCAGCGACTACGCCGCCAGGCAGTGCAATGGTTTCATCAACGAGACCGGCAATCGACACTTCATAGCAACCTGCAGGAACAGGATCTACTGAGCAGTCTGCCTCTGAGATTTCACCAATCAGAAGATCCGTATTGAAGTTCAACAGGGCTTTGAGTGGAAGGCTACCTGCAACAACACCAGCTTTAACCGCTGCAGCATCGCCGCCGAGGTAACGCTGCTCGTATTCTTCAAAGTTAAGCTGACCGGTGAAGCCACCTTTTTCTGGCTCAAGAGCGCGTGAGCTCAGTGGAACCGAAATGTCACTTGCACTTGAAGCAGTCAGACCAACCATTGAAAGGTAATTGTAGCCTTCAGCAAAAACAGTCACGCTGTAAGTACCATCAACTGCAACAGTCGTTTCAGTGGTCCCGTCTGCAGTTGTTGGTGCAGTAGCACCGTCATCTGCACCGTCGGCATTTGAGTCAATAATGACTGTTGCGCCTTCTACGGGCTGATTCGTGAGGTCATCAAAGACGTATACGCGGACATTGCCGTCGCCAACTGCACCCAAGTTTACCAGAGTTGCATTACACTGAGCGTAAGCACCAAATTCAACTGTCAACGTAGACTCTCCTGCAGCGTCGCCAGCAACAATGCCGGTGCCGTCAGCAGTAAAACTGTCACCACTTATTTCAGCGGTAAAAGTTGCACCTGGAAGCGGCGCGCCTTGGACAACTGCAAGGACAGCCTCAATTTGCATGCTTGCACCAGCACCTAGAACGATTCGCGGTGTACCTTCTGCAGCAAGCTGACCTGCGGAGTTAACGATATGGCATTCGCAACCCTGAGCGCTTGTTTCGCACTTTTGCTCGACAGACTTACAAACGAAGTCGTCATCGCAAATCATGCCTGCTTCACAGCTGTTTGGCTGACCAGATTCAGGCGTACAGCCTTCCCATGGTGCACAGTATCCGTCATCACAGAACTCACCTGGTTCACAGTTACTGGCAACCTCACAAGGCTGGCGGTCATCGGATGGGTCGGATGGGTCATCAGTATCGTCTCCCCCACCACAACCTGTGGCGGCGAATACACCAAGAGCCATCAACAACATGAGCTTTTTCATTTTTCCTCCAAAAAGGTATGCGCGCCCGGACGGACGTTTCGGGCAACCCCAACGGTTTAGACCCCGAGGGCGGAAGATAAATTCACACGGGTATTGAGGTCAAGCTAAACATCAACGCGATGCGTGAGAAACGGGCTTGCTCACAACTTTTGACGCAATTCGGGTTCGTCGACTAGGGAGGCAAAAAACCCATGGGATTCTGCGGATCAGCGCCCCTTCGGACCTCAAAATGCAGGTGCGGGCCACTGGCTTTACCGCTGTCACCCACCAAAGCGATGTTTTGTCCAACGCGTACTTGCTGCCCTTTTTTTACAAGATTTTTCAAATTATGAGCGTAAACCGTGACCAAACCGCCGTCGTGTTGGATGACAACGAGGTTGCCATAACCGCCATGCTTATCCGAATACAGGACTTTCCCGGCGCCGGCAGAATGAATTTTCTCACCCCGTGCTGCAGCGATATCAATGCCATCATGTGGTCGACCATGCTTCTTGCCAAACCGCGTCGTAATAACGCCCTTAAGTGGCCAACTAAGCGTATACTTTATCTTTTTACCGACTCGTCGTTTTGCAGAAGCTTCGTTATTTGCGCCGGCCACGACCACTGCACCTGGCACAAGTAGGACCTGGCCGACACTCAGCTGTTTGGGCTGATCGATTGAGTTTACACGCTTGAGGTCGCCCAAAGCCACGCCATGCGAATTGGCAATGCCCCAGAGGGTGTCCCCGGATTGAACAGTGTACTGTGTAACGCCTGCTTGATTAGGCTGTGACACGATGCGTAATGGCGTGCCTTGATAGCGCGAGACAACCCGAGAACCATGAGTTCCCAGCGGGACCTTACCAGTGCGCAGAGACGAACAGCCTACCATTTCAAAAACTAAGGCAAGCAGTGCAAGGCTTCTAAAAGATCTCATAAGATCACCTTCACAACCATAAAACCAGTGACCAGCAAAACGCAGAACAAAAGTGCCAGCTGATTGAAGTATTTATCGATAATGTCTTTTACTGGTTCGCCGAATCGTTTGAGCAGGCCCGCCACCAGAAAGAAGCGCAGTCCACGACTCAACGCCGCTGCACCCAAGAATGGCATCAACGGTAATCCCACAACACCACTGGCTACAGTAAATAGCTTAAATGGTATCGGCGAGAACCCTGCCGCAAAAACCATCACCACGC
>JABJBS010000155.1 GCA_018668695.1 Deltaproteobacteria bacterium | reverse complement strand
GCCATTGCCGCCTCGGCCACCGATGGCACTGTTGTCGCTGAAGAAGCATCCAAGCGTTCCTGGTTCTACTGTGAGCGTGCCGTTCAAGTTGTAGATGCCGCCGCCAAATCCGCCCGCACCACCGCCGCCACCGCCGCCGCCAGGCATGAGGCCATCGGCTCCAGCGACGCCGTTGCTTTGGTTGTTGGCAATGTTGACGCCGCGAAGCGTAAGGTTGCCGTTGTTGCGGATGGCGCCGCCAAAGTCGGTGGTCACCACACCAGAGGTAATGGTTAGGTTTTCAATCACAACGTCCGAATCGAACACATCGAACACGCGGTCGTTGGTTTTGCCGTCAAGGATGGTTTCGCCATGGCCACAGCCAATGATAGTCACATCGCCCATGACGTCGAGGTCGCCAGTAGCATTGGTGTCTTGGTTTGCACCCAGTGTGGTGAGTTCGAAATGGCCCATTGCAATACCGAAAAGGATTCGGTCTTCGTCGGTTCCGGCCATGCAGCCATCTACGGCTTCATTGGTGTTGGCCGCTTGAATGGCTTCGCGCAGTGAGCAAAACCCATCGTCGTTAAAACCATCTTCTTCCACGGTAACCAGAATGCCGTCTGAATCAACAGTAATGGTTACAGTCGCTGGTTCAGATTCCACCAACCCATCGGTGGCGCTGTAGGTAAAGGAGTCTGTTTGGTGAAGTGGAATATTTGGTGTGTAGCTAAATGAACCGTCTTCGTTGAGAATCACCGTACCGTGCTCAGGCTCATCTACAATTGCCACTGTTAGTATATCGCCATCTTCGTCTGAGTCGTTAGACAAAACACCGTCGTCAAAGAAGGTGGTGACGGCGCATCCACCCACAGTTGTGTAGGTGTCGTCGATGAGAGTGGGGATGCTGTTCACGGCTTCCACATTGATGGTTACGGTGGCTTCTTCAGAGTTCAATTCACCATCGTTGGCTACAAAGGTGAAGCTGTCAGTTACGGTGATGTCCTGATTGGGCACATAGATAACGTTTGGCGGTGTGCCTTCCAGCGTGCCGTGGACGGGGGCCGCCACGATTTCAAAGGTAAGTGGGTCATCTTCTACATCGCTTGCTGTGAGCACGATGTCTTCGGTGGTATTGCCAAGCATATCCACGGCTTGGTCGTCCGCTACGGGAGCATCGTTTACGGGAAGCACCGTGAGGTCGAAGGTGAGTGTGGTTGTCTGGCCGGCGGAGTCGGCTACGGTGATGGTGACCGGCGTCTCTCCGAAAAGGTTGAGCCCCGGTGTAATGACGAGAGTGTAGTTATTATCCTCTTGCTCAAGTGCCAGTCCGTCCTCAGGAACCAGTGCCGTATCTTCCGCGGAGATCGTCATATCCAGTTCGCGAAACGTCATTTCTTCATCTGTGACGGTAAACGCGATGGGCGCGGTAGGAACATCCTCGTCAGTAATCACGCCGCCAACGTCAGAAATCATAGGTGGAGCGTCGATGACTCCCATCAATTTTTCTTCAGCGCAGGCGGTTGAGAACAGAATAAAGCAGATTGGCAGCAATCTCTTGAGCTTAGGCATGGGCAATTTCCTCGGCTTTGGGGTCAGTTTTCATTGGTATAACCAATAGCTGTAACGAAGGTTTAACACGTCGCGGCAAAACGACAACGGTGAAACCTGAGTTTAAATAAACCACAAGGTAGATTGATTGGTCTTGATGGGTGAGGTGTAAGTGCTTGGTTTACCTTCGATAATTTGCAAGAATTGTCAATGCAGGGTGAAGTATAAGATCTGAGCTGGTTTTGGAACGTTATGATTTTGAAGAGCACGCAAATTATCGCGATGGTCGCGGGGCTACTTATCTTCTGTGTTCATGCAGAGGCTTCGCAGGAGTCCGTTGGCAAAATCTGTAAGCTAAAAAAATCGGTGAATGTGCGGGGCACAGCACGGGGCACGGGTGAGAAAATTCGTATCGAAAAGGGTGCATCATTTGAAATTGTGAGATTTCACGTTCAAGGCAAACGATTTTTATTTGAAGGCTCAACCGGCAAAGGTTGGATTCATCAGCAACGTATTCCTAGAATTTGTAAATTGAGCACACCGCAACCACCTAAACCTGAACCAACACCAACACCTGATCTTACGCCTGAAATTGAGACACAGCCCGAGCCGAGTGTCGAGGCGCCCTCAACGCCGCTAATGCCAACGCCGCCCAAGGAAGAAGAGCCTCAGGCCGCAGCCGTCGCTGCTCCAGCCCCTAAAGCTTCAGCTATGGCAGAACCCGGTAAAGCCGAGTCCCCATCCGAACCGGCTCAACCAGCCATGGAGTCTCAAGTTGAACAACCTGCGCCTCAACCGACTCAAGTAGAAGACGACTCGGCTGAGGCAAAACCCGTGGTTCCGCTACCGGAAGTGATTGTGGCTGAGCCAGCTTGGATTGAGTCCGCTGATAAATTTAAGCTTGCGGTGATGGATGTTGAGGTCACTGCACCTGAGCTTGATCCCTTGATTGGGGAATCGATGTCGTCTGTACTTGCAGCGGAGCTTGCGGCCAGAAGCCGCGGTAGATTCGACGTTATCTCTCGAGGCGATATGCGAATGATGGTTGGGCAAGTGGTGGAAGCTCAACAGCTTGGTTGCACCGATCCCTCTTGCCTGATGGACCTTGGAAAGCTTTCATCCGCCGAGAAAATGGTCACTGCACGCATCGCCAAAATTGGAGAAGACTTGGTCTTCACGCTGGAGCTGGTGGACCTCGTCAATGGCATCGTCATAGCGCGGCAAGCGGCATCCTGGAAGGGCGACCCGCGGGGTTTGGTGGAGCTGTGCCGACCTTATCTAGCGCGGCTTATCGAGGGCAGTGGCGCCGACCAATACATGGGTCAGCTTCAAGTCCTGGCCAATCAGGATGAAGCTGTTGTGCACCTAGATAACATTGAAGTTGGCGCGACCCCGGTTGAACTCTATCCTAAGATCCCGATTGGGCGGCACCGCGTCCAGGTTAAAAAGCCGGGCTTTTTGCTCTTCAATCAGGATGTGGTGATAAACCACCGGGAAACAACCTTGCTTCAAGTGGAGCTTGTGGATGAAGACAGCCTCAAGCCTTGGTACAAGAAATGGTGGGTCTGGACTGGTGCAGCAGCGCTGGTAGGAGGCTCGGTCGCCACTGCGATTTTACTACAGAATCGTGAAACCAGCGTAACTTTTGGTTCTGAGTAGTCTAGCCTCGTTTGCTTCATTCCTGGTTCGATTGTCCGTTATCAGCTAATCTTTAGTTAAGATCTCATCCTACTCATTCTGTATTTGAGTAAGTGCTATCTGGAGGTGTCTCATGGCGCGTGCCTGTGTAGTTTTGGCTGAAGGCTTTGAGGAAATTGAAGCGGTCACGGTAATCGACGTTCTACGCCGTGCAGACGTTTATGTTGAACTGGTAGCCGCCAGTGCTCAGCATGTTCAAGGTGCTCACGGCCTTGATTTTTTTGCATCTATGGGTGTGGAAGAGGCTCTGGAAAACCAGTGGGATGCAGTGATTTGCCCCGGTGGATTACCAGGCAGTCACAACCTTCGAGATACACCCTTGGCTCTTCAACTGCTACGTACCCAGAAGGCACGAGGCGGTATTGTAGCCGCTATCTGTGCGGCGCCCATTGTACTGGCTGAGGCCAAAGTGTTGGCAGGTGTTCGGGTGACTTGTTACCCAGGCTTCGAGGACCAGCTCGGTAAAGTAAACTACTGCGAAGACGATGTGGTGGATGATAACGATGTGATTACCAGCCGGGGAGTGGGGACTGCTTTGAAGTTCGCTCTCAAGTTGGTGGAGCGAATTTGTAGCCCTGAGAAGGCAAAAGAGCTGGCTGAGCAGATGCTGGTGCCCGTTTAGTACCGTCGGTCGAACTCTCCCAATCAAAGATTTCATGACGCAGTGCGTGCTCTAAATACGTGCTTTTGGGGCGTTTTTTAATCAAAAGCAAGCGCCATGCGGGTTGCAGCGCAAGGGCCTCGTGACTAAGTAACCTAGCCACCGAGCGGTACTGATATAGGATATCATCAGGCAAAGGAGCTCGGCCAAAGGATGGTCGCAATGGCGTCAGCACTAACGATGGAACCAGTCAAACACACCCAAGAAGAGTTACGAGATTTATATCGCCGTATTCTCTTTCCGCGAATGATTGAAGAGAAGATGCTCAATCTTCTTCGGCAAGGTCAGCTCTCAAAATGGTTCTCAGGCATCGGGCAAGAAGCCATCGCCGTTGGTGTTACGGCTACGCTTCGTGAGGATGATTACATTCTCCCTATGCACCGCAACCTAGGCGTCTTTACGGGCCGAAATCTCGATTTGGTACAGTTGATATGCCAGCTGATGGGGCGCGGTGAAGGCTTCAGTAAAGGCCGCGAGCGTAGTTTTCATTTTGGGACACTTGACCACCACATCGTGGGTATGATCAGTCACTTGGGTGCGATGCTACCCGTGGCGGATGGCTTAGCTCTGGCTCAGCAACTCAGAGGTACCGAGCGGATAGCGGTAGCGTTTACCGGCGACGGTGCAACCAGCGAGGGTGATTTTCACGAAGCTCTTAATTTAGCAGCTGTTTGGAAGTTACCAGTCGTCTTTGTCATCGAAAACAATCAATACGGACTCTCCACACCGAGTACGGAACAATACGCTTGTAAAGATTTAGCGGATAGAGCCATCGGTTATGGGATGCCGGGCGAAGTCGTCGACGGCAACGATATTATGGCTGTCATGAAAGCGATGGACCAAGCTGCGGCTCGAGCCCGCAGTGGAGAGGGTCCGACACTGCTAGAATGCAAAACATTTCGCATGCGCGGCCACGAAGAGGCATCTGGTACCGCTTATGTTCCCGATGAGTTGATGGCGGAATGGGCCAAGCGGGATCCGATTGCTCGCCTTGAGAAACAAATCATTGAAGAAGGCGCGATGGACCAAGACGCTATGTCGATGGTGCGTACCGAGTTCAAGGCTCAAATTCAGGAAGCAGTGGATGAGGCGATGGCGTATCCGCATCCCATGCGCAGCGCAGAAGATGAGCTGGCTGACGTTTTTGCTCCTTGTTCGGATGAAGTGGTCGAAGCTTCTACTGACACTGAAGAGATGCGCTACGTTGATGCTCTAAGCGACGCCTTAACTATTGCGATGGAGCGAGACGATAATGTTGTCCTGATGGGGCAAGACATCGCTGAGTATGGCGGCGTCTTTAAGATTACCGATGGTTTTGTTGAACGTTACGGTCGCGGCCGAGTACGCAATACACCGATTATTGAATCGGGTGTACTTGGGGCTGCCATGGGTCTTGGTTTTGAAGGTTTTAAGCCTGTGGTGGAAATGCAGTTCAGTGATTTTATCACCTGCGGATTTAACCAGATTGTGAACAACCTTGCGAAGAATCACTACCGATGGGGAGCCAATGTTCCGGTGGTCGTTCGTGCACCGATTGGCGGCGGAATGGGAGCGGGTCCTTATCATTCGCAGTGCCCTGAGAGTTGGTTTACATCGATTGCTGGTCTCAAGATTGTGGCGCCGGCAACCGTTGAGGATGCCAAGGGTCTTTTACTGGCGGCCATCGATGACCCGAATCCTGTTATCTTCTTCGAGCATAAGCAGCTTTATCGAAGTATCAAGGGCGATGTGCCAAAAGGCTTTTACAAGGAGCCTCTGGGCCAAGCTCGCGTGGTTCGCGAAGGTACAGATCTCACCATTGTTGCGTGGAGTGCCATGGTCCACGAAGCTTTACGTGCGGCTGAGAGCTTCGCTGAAAAGGGTGTATCTATTGAGGTCATTGATTTACGAACCTTGATTCCTTGGGACGTGGAGACAGTACTTGAGTCGGTCGAGAAGACGAGCCGAGTGCTGGTTTTACAGGAAGCCTCCACAACTGGCGGTTTTGGCGGCGAAGTGGCGGCGCGCATTGCTCAAGATGGTTTTGACTTTCTGGATGCGCCGGTGACACGTTTGGGATCACTGGATACGCCAGTTCCATTCGCGAAGGGTCTTGAGAAGCAATATATGCCAGCAGGACGACTAGAGAGTGCTTTAGAGGACCTTCTAGACTACTAAAGGTCGATATCATCCAGCAGGGCGCTGGCTTCATAAGCATAAAATCGAACTCCAGCCGCATCTTCTCCGGTGTCGATGTGCATCGCCTCGTTCTTAAGAACTTCTCCTAGAATCATACCCAGCAGGTACTCTAGAGCTTCTCTATCTTCAGATATCAAGCGTTTAAACTTGATGCCCATGGCGTAGCGACCATCACCTTTAGGTGCAGAGTGTACAATCAGACCCTCGATACGCAGGGGAAGTTCTTTTTTTCCAAGCGGGAGGACGGCAGACAGCTTCACTGGTGTGTTGGCTTGAAAAGAGTCTTTGCATGCCACTTGAATACCACCTGCACTGATATTGATAGCCTCTGCACGGTGCGACCATTGGGCAACTTGTAAAGTGACAGGAAGGTTCAACTCTAGGCGAGGGTATTTGCGCCGATTATCTTTTTGAGACTGGGATTGGGCGGCAGCTTCGGCACTGAGAATCTCATAAGCCTTAACGGGCTCCTCGTAGTCGTGGAGCCGGACTTGTTTGACCAATCGGCAGGAGATTTCGTCATGGATAATGGAATAAGTGTGCCCGGCAAGAATGGTATTTCCTGGGTGCGCGATGGCGGCAAGTAGCTCGGCCTGAGCTAAGGGCTCTCCCACATGGGATACTCCTGAGTATTGAGCATGCTTAAAATTTTGAAGCTTTGCATGCCCTGAGGCGATACCAATCCGGAGTTTTACCGGGCGTTTGCCGCAAGCCACACGTTCTTCAGTGAGGGTACGAATATCTGAGTGAAGCTTGGAAGCACACAATACCGATTTAAGTGCATGGTCCTCAGCCGCTGAAAACACCGCAATCATACGGCAGTTGGAAACCGATTCGAGTACACCGTTATAGCTGGCGAGTGTATCAATGATGGTTGGTAGCAGAGTATCGATAACCTCGGCCACTTCGGCGTGTGGCAACATAAATAGGTCGCTCCCAGTATAGAGCAAATCTATGTTCATGATGCTTAATTCAGCTTCTGGGTCTTCATCACTCATAATTTATCCTCACCGCCAACTGGCTTACGATTTGAGTTCAGGCTCACCCGCGTCGTTTTGAACTAAGCCACATGCTCGGGCCACTCCATCTCTATAAAATTTCCAGAGTGCAGAGGCCTGCTCCATGGCGGCGATTACATCCAGGTATTTAGACTCGTCGATGTAGTCGAGGACAATGTTCCAGGCCGAGGAGCGGTGCTCACCTTCGACGATACGATGTGCTTTGGTGAGAGCGAGATTCTCTTCGCTGAGTCCGTAATGCTTCACGAGCGGGTGGTCGCTTAGGGAAGGCTCTGGGCGTTTGGGAGCATTTTCATCCAGCTCACCACGCTCATACGGCGTGCCTTCGATAAAGATGGTTGTGATAGCGGTGGCAATTTCCCAGCCATGTTGGGTGGTGGTTTGATCCAGGAAGGCCCGGTAGGCGAGAGATTCAGGCAGAAGCTTGATGTGGTCGAACCGGCTCATGTCGCATCCCAGGCCCGAGGGGTAGAGCAGAAAAAGTTCCGGGTGAGGGCGGCCTGCTGCCAGCCCGCCGGTCTCTTCTTCATAAAGGTTCTCAACCAGCTCTTTTCGAACTTCCGGTATACGGCATTGAACAAACGCGCGGGCAATCATGGTCGGGAAATCTCTTACATAAACTTCGAACTCCTGTTCCAGGTGGATGTGCATCGCTTCCTTTGGAACCATACCTGAGGTGAACCCGGGCCAGGCCCAATGATTCTTGGTTTCCATAATTTTGAGAAGAGATTCCTGGTATCGAGCTTTTGTCATGCGTCATTTACCCCATTGGTTCCGATACCT
This sequence comes from Deltaproteobacteria bacterium, assembly GCA_018668695.1. NCBI lineage: Bacteria > Pseudomonadati > Myxococcota > Myxococcia > Deltaproteobacteria bacterium. The sequence continues at coordinate 264 of JABJBS010000155.1, read as the reverse complement.
AAAACATATCAGATTCAGGAGGTGGGTCCACGCATGCTCGATTGGCTATCGCTTTTTGGCGGTACCCCAGAGTCCAGCGTTGCAGATATGTTGCTGCTGAGGTGGAGCAAGATTGAGTGGCCACCCATCGGCGGTGCAGCCTTTCACTGGAGTATTGGGGCCTTCACAGACTGGGATGTCGTAGAGTACTTCGGCGCGGATTCGGCCAAGAACCCGGGTGAGACTTTGGTCAATTTTGATCTGGTCGGGTTGCATACACTTGCG
>JABJBS010000154.1 GCA_018668695.1 Deltaproteobacteria bacterium | reverse complement strand
GTAAGCTGCGCCTTCAAGCTTGTTCTGCCCACCCACTGAGAGGTTTTCGCTGAACTCAATCGTTGGAACGCCGCCGCGCTCACGGTCGACCTGCTTCTGACCTTCGGCACCCATCAGCTCAATCATGCGCTTTTCACGCCACGTGAGAGGCTTGTCCGCATTGTCTTGATTCACGGCCGGCCGCGTCACTGAAACCAAGTGCACGATGTCATCGGGCGTCATCGCCTCTTTATCGGCGCCCAGGCTCACGAGCTTGTAGGTGTTGCGGTTAATCATACGATACTCAAGCGGAGTGCCCCACTCATCCAGATCAGCCTTCACCAGCTCTGTACCAATTTCAGTACGAGGCAGTGCGGTATCGTTGCTATCAAAGTGGAAGCGGATTCGTTTATCGGACTCACCCATGATGGATTTCGTCGTATCACTCACCGAAGACACTTCGCCGCTTTCAACCAAAATAAATTTGTTTACACCAGCGGTGAAGTAGTTGCCCAAGGAAACCGAGAACAGAAATACTGCCATAACCACTGACTTCATGCTCACCGGTGACTGCGTATACGCAAACTCCAAGCATGTAATAGAAACCATGACCTCAGAAGCTGTGAGAACCGCATATGCGAAGAGCTGCCATGCAATAGATGGTGTTTCGCCGCTATCAATCCAAGTTTGAAGAATTGCTACAATCGCAAATCCAGGAACCATAATGAAAAGGCCAATGGCAATCTTGCGAAGGGGTGTAAGCGGGAAAATTTTATCGATAGCCGGATAAATAACATAAGTAAAAAGTGGTACCAGCGTTACAATCATCACCGGGTTCACAGCTTGAATCTGAGACGAGAGCCATTCTACGCCCATCCAGTTGCGGTTTAAATCTTCAGCCTGCAAAACCCAGGAAGAACCAGTTTGGTCAAACAAAGCCCAAAAAACGGCAACGAAGGCAAAAATGATGAAGAGCTTACCGATGGTAAGAAGGCCTTCAACCGAGAAGGTTTCCTTAAGAAACTCTTTTCCGCGAGGCGGAATATGGACAAACTCATGTCGGCCCATCCAAAATAGGACCGTCGCGATGGCCATCAAAACACCTGGTACACCGAATGCCCAGTGCGGGCCGTACCACTCAAGAAGAAGCGGCGTTGCCAAAGTAGACGCCGCAGCGCCAACGTTAATCGAAATGTAGAACCAACCAAAAACCTTGCTGAGTAAGTGTCCATTGGTTTTACCAAACTGGTCGCCTACGTGTGCCGACACACAAGGCTTAATACCACCCGAGCCAAGTGCAATCAGGTAAAGCCCTGTGAGCATCCAGTTCTCTGCACTCATTCCTGGGCTGCCCATAAAGGCGAGCGCAAAGTGACCCAAGCAATAAACAATCGAGAGACTCAAAATTGTGCGGTACTTACCCAGAATCGTATCGGCTAAGAATGCACCCATAACCGGCGTGAGATAAACCAACGAAGTAAATTCGTGGTATCTAGCAATTGCCTCCGTGCGCTCCATCGGAGTACCCGCTGCATCTGAAAGCAGAAAAAGGTACTTGGTCATGAAGATGGTCAGAATACCCTTCATGCCATAGAAACTAAAACGCTCTGCAGCCTCGTTACCGATAATGTATGGAATGCCCTTGGGCATATCTTTGCTTGCAACGGGGGCCGTTAAATATTGGTGTTCACTCATCCGCTCAATCTCCCTATTTGATTGGCGGCTTCTTATCAGCCCTGTTATGGAATTACCACGGATTTGGGGAGGGGAAACCGAGAAAACTAGTCTAGCAATATCAGCCACTTAGGTGGCACGGGATGATTTCAGCGCTGGGTACGCCGGTAATCGAAGCGGCGGCCTGCTCTTTGGAAAAGCCTTAACTAGGACCTAACTTTTTTTTCTGCCGACTTATCAATATCTTGTTTCAGATTTCTCAAAAAGAGAATGATTTGTTTGGCCTCTGGCTTGGTGATGCCTGAGTTAGGTTTACGCATCATCTTAATGACGTATCGCTTAATTTCTTTAAGCCCAAAGGTTTGCTGGCTGACGGGCGATATACCGCTTTCTACGGCTTGCAGTGGGCGGCTGATTTCATGACACTGACTGCACCGCTGCTTAAATACACCATACTGTTGCGTTTGGATGTCGTTGAAATGGTTAGCATCCACTTCTAAATTCTTACCGCTGCTAATGATTTTAAGTTGGTTTTCGCCAGCTTCAGCGATAGCGTGATGAGGCAGCTGGACAAACCCAACCGAAATGGTCATCAAGATGCAAATACGACAGAAGCTCATACCCATAGCATCCACCGTGAAGGTACAGGTTGACAAGGGCTCGATCGAAAATCGTTTAACATGCGAGAAACATTGGGAGAAATCAGTCTAATGAACCGTATTCTGGTATCACGTATCACCCCACTTTTGGCCATTTTACCCATGCTTATGGCCTCCAAGTGCATCGACTACGATGCAGCTGTTTATGAAACCACCGATGATTCCTCCGATGCGGTTGTGGATTCGAGCGATTCGGACCCCTCCGAAGTTGATGAGTTTGTTCCCGCTCTTGAGTGCCCCACTCCCGGTGAAGCCGTGATTGATGTGGCAGATTTCTATTTCGCTATCGTTTGTGGATGCCAGGAAGAGCCGTGGACCGATTTCACCTTTGGCGGAAGCAAACAATGCACCATCCCGTCTGGAACCACCATCAGATGGAGATTCACCGGCAGCGAAGACCACAATATCATCGCGTCCCATTCCGAAATGTTCGGAAGCTTGGACAGGACGGCTGGCGAGTTCACTCACTATTTCGATACCCCCGGTGAATACACTTACTCATGTAGCCTTCACGATGAGATGAACGGCTACACGGTCTTCGTTAAATAATTTACATCCCAAATAGAATCTGAATTTCAGCCCTTTCGTTTTGCGTTAGGTCGTCCGTATAAATGTACTTCGCTTTCAGCCTTAAATTCTCCTGAACCAAGACCACAACACCTGCCTCGTGTTGCATATAAAGCCTCTCCAGTGATGAAGCGTCTTGAACCTGAACCATGTAGATTGGAATCAACCAACTGTAGACCGCGTAGGATATTTCCGCAAAACCCGTGAGGTGCGTGTGGTCTGCATCCAGCGTTCGGTCTCTATCCAATCCTAAGACGCCGCCGCCCCAAAGGCTAAAGGCGTTCCAATGGTATTTAAAATCTAAGCCCAGTCTGCGGATATCAGCGGTCACCGTTCCATCGATGTCATCCACTTTGCCCAGGTATCCCCAATGCGCCAAAGTGAAATGCATATCTTCCCATACCGAAGGTTCATCCAAAGAAATATCTGGCTCTTCACCATCAAAAGTAGCACCGCCAAACTTATAGCTCAGCTGATAATATGCATCGGTTTTTGACGCCCCACCACTGTTGCGGACCACTCCCAATGCCCAATGAAACCTTTGCCCCAAGAGGCCATAAAGCTCACCACCCAGTCTGGATTTGGTCACTGAGTGACCCGTCATAGCTCTTGTGCCATGGATGTATGGCCCGAGCAGCGCTTCATTGCTCTTAAAGAGTGTGGTTTGCTGTTCAAATTTACCGATGCGCGCGTTGAGTAGACGGTTGCCAAAAATCTGATTCCAGTTCAGGGTCACCTCATTAAAAGAACTGCCCCCAGACCATGTACCATAATAGGAAAAGCTACTTCCGAGCTTGCCGCCCGTCACCAACTTTAAAGAGGGTGTCCCCAATTGCAGGGACTCAACCACTTGCGGATCATCCACATAGCTACCAGACATTCCAATAAGGAGGCCAAGGCCAAGGTCACTTTGCAAGAGGCCTTCATAAAGCGCCACACCTCGCATCTTGGTAGCATCGTCAATGGTACCCGTTTGAGTGGTACCGCTCTCCCCTGGCCATTGATATCCGTTTTTAAAGAAAGCATCCCCATACTCGTTACGACGAGGGATAGCGGAATGGCAACTGGAACAAGGCACCTTGTATTGACGCGCAAACACCGGCAGTGCCAAAGCATCAGACGGCACCACAAATTCAGCCAAAATCATCACGGCCAATGTTAATTTGAATACGCTTATAGAACTTCTAAACAAGCGGTCTTCCTATCCTGCCAAAGCAGTCGTCTCACCATGAGCACCGTGTTTGTTACACAGTGAAAAAATCATCAAATGAGTTGTAGCTGCATCGATAAGGTCTTTGGAAATGGAAAAGCTATGGGTCCACTCACTGTCGTCAGCTGTTCTGATATAGTCCGGTGTGTGGTAATGAAAGTCGATCCAGTTATGTGGTGTTAAAGCGCCTGGGATATAAGCGACCACCTGGCAACCTAAAATATGGTGGCCTGCATTGACCACATGAGGAACGACCACCGTAAAGTCATAGGAATCACCCGAGTCGTCATAAGCGCTTATCACCGGCGTATGCTTTAAGCCGCCCTCACTAATATTGTCGCATTTAAAACCGTCCGGAAACTCAACCTCACAATCGGCCCCCATCATGGTATTTTCTTCGACCGGGTCAGGTGTTTCGTCATCGGTTGGATCGGTGACATTCGTTTCTGGGCAAGGTTCGCTTCCACAACCGACAATACTGAAAGCTGCAGCTCCGCCAACCACATAAGAGCCCAAGCGTAAAAATCCTCTTCGATCTGAATTGGCCAAACCATCCAGTTCTGTCTGAAACCTAAACTGATTTTTTTTATTCTCTGTCAATGTGAGCCCCCTGATACTGCTATTCAAACTTGTAGACTGCCTATCCCGAACCCAGGAGTCCTCTTTGAAACTTAGCAACGATCTCGATTTGTTTTGATGTTAGCAAGTTGTAAAACCGCAATGCAATCGGGGCCCGGTATTTTAACCCGTTGAGCCATCGCAGTGCCATTTTCTTCGACATCGAGCCATACCCCACCCATCTGGCGACAAACTTCTTGAAAGACTGCTAAGTCATTCTATTCATTGACTTTCTGGACCATTTCATGAGTAACTTTGCTTAAGTGGAAGACCGCTTTTCGTAAACCCATTCACGCATTGAGTGTAGGACACCTTGGCCAACCAAAATCCGAAATACAACTCGAAGCTGTTTTATAGGGTCCTTAGTTACCTCGTCCCAACCGTCGTCATCGCATTCTTAAGTATTTGGCTCGTTTCGTCCTCTACACTTGAAACTCAAATTCGAGAGCGGGTGACCCGAGGCCTAAAGTTATCAGCTACCGGGTTAGCAACCACACTCGATGCCACACTCAACGACATGCTTTCCGATGCCGCTACCACTTCAAGGCTGTACCTCCCTCAAGAAGCTATCGAATCTGGAGATCCCAAAAACTTCCAGTGGTATGCTGACGAATTGGTGTCTAAGAAAAATCGCTATCTCGCCATTGTTGTGAGCGACTCAAGTGGCAAAATCATTGGCACCAACACAGTCAACCGGCAAGGGCAGCCTGGGTTTGCAGATAATCTAGGGCAAAGCATCTCGGGAGAACCCTGGTTTCAAAAAATATCCCAACTCGAACAAAATGAAGCGTTCATTCTGACCCGGGAACGGCCTGCGATGCTGACTCCTACTCTGGACGAAGCAGAGTATGTGACGGGCGTGATTTATCCAGTGCTTGATATCTTGGACGAACCGATTGGCTTGGTCTCTTTCTTCATCTCCCACAAATACTTTGGAGAGATCCTAGACCAATTTACGGTCACCCACCGAGGCGTGGTGGAGTCATTTGCTCTCTTAAAAAGTGCAGACAACGGTATCCTGGCTCGTCCGGCAACTTTAAGTGACCAACAACCATGGAAGAGCATCGATACTCTCGAGCCTCAATCATCAGGCCAGTGGCTTGCCCCCAATGAACTGAATTTCTTCATGAATGATGCAGAGCTTCATACCCAAGCAAAATGGCCCTGGACCATCGTCACTTTAAAGCTCGATACAATCGTCAATGCCCCCATTACCGCCGTCAGCCAAAAACTCATCATTCTATTTTTCTGTACACTGATGGTGACGCTGGCGATTATCTTCTGGATTGTTCACCAACTTATCAAGCCCATCGAAGAACTCACCCGCTCAATCTCCCGGATGAAACGAGCTGCCGACTTTAAACCTCTTCAGATAAGCCGTAACGACGAGATTGGTAAACTGACGCACTCATTCAATACAATGACCTCTACGGTCGCCGATTATGAGGAGCACCTCGAACGCTTCGTCCCCAAAAAATCGTTGGCCCTTCTCGGCAGTGAGAGCGTTCTTGAAGTTGAGCTTGGCCAACAGGCTGAGAAAGAGCTCGCGGTTCTCTTCCTAGACATTCGGGGCTTCACGGCTCTGGTTGAATCGATGACTCCGGCCGATACGTTCTCGCTACTCAATTCTTTTCTAAGCGCCATTGGCCCCGTGGTTACCCGGCACCATGGAATCATCGATAAATACCTCGGCGACGGATTACTCGCCTATTTTTACCGCGACGAGTCTTCTTGCGACGATGCCATCGACTGTTCAATAGAAATGATGCAGAAATTAGAAGAATACAACCAGACCAACCGGCACGGGTCTGTTCCTGATTTTAGGGCCGGTGAAAACACCCGTCAGCCCCTTGAAGTGGGGATAGGCGTGCATTCAGGTAAAGTTGTCTTTGGAACCATAGGCCATGAAGATCGAGTCGATTTTACGATTCTCGGAGACACCGTCAATACCACCTCCCGTATTGAAACTTTAACCAAGAATCTGGGAGCTTCACTCATCGTTCATGAATCGGTTATTCAAAAATCAACAGCCAAACATGCAAACCGCTATATCGGTGCGGTTCAGGTGAAGGGTAAACTAGAGCCCCTTCGGCTGTGGGAAGTATTCAGCGAATCAGATCCCCTTATACGTCAAAAAAAGCAGGAGACGGTCAAAGAATTCAGCGAAGCTCTTGAGTGCTTCGAAAACGACAACAAGCAGGAGGCTTTCAGTCGCTTTGAGTCTGTCGTCCAACAAAACCCAGACGATAAAGTAGCCCAATATTATATGAACTGGTGCCGTGTGAACCGAGCACCTCACGCATACAGCCGTAAAGAGGATGTCTAAGAGGTCTTGGTCTACAACCTGATTCTTAGGGTCGACTCTTCCAAAAAAACTTCATACATCTTTAAATCACGACGAGCTGGGCCGCTCACGCGTTCTCCCTCAAGGCTGAAGTGAGATTTATGCAGCGGGCAAACCAAGCCCGTTTTATGCTCGTCTAGCTCTACGTCTGCGCCCTTGTGAGTACACGACATATTAAATGCCAAATAACCGCCACCTAAGGCGTGTACCACCAACACCCGCAAACCATAAGCGAGATCTGCTACCGGTAAATATCCGCCTGGCTTTTTCAAATCGGGATACTGATTCAAGTCAACTTCGAGAGCCTGATCTTGGCTAGAAAGCTCAACAACTAAGTCGTGATTGGACCAAGTCGTTTTACAGCCCATTCCGCACACGCTCAGAATGCCTAGGCTGGTCGATACCGTTACGTCCGATAAAAACTCTCGACGCGTTTTCAACGCAGACACGTCCTGCAAAGATTTTTTTCGCATCAGCCTAACTTCAAAATCTGTTATTGTTGAGCACCACAACTATCAAGATTGAGTGTCGCCTACCTACCATGGAATTACAAGACAGGCCCAGGGCCCAGCGAGGCCGCAGGACTTGAAAAAATCATGGTCCCGTCATCAACCGGCTCTTTTTCCAAGAGCTCTACATCGAGGTTGTAGACCTGAGCATTAACCCAAGGTTTCTTATCCCCTTGCTTTGGGAAGATGTGGCCGACCCGGTTGATATAACCCGGGGTAAATCCACTGATCCACGGTTGCCTACGCATACTCTCATCACCAGCCTGAAGAGTGGGAGTGCACTGCAGATTTCCCGTTGAATGCATGTGATTCACAACTCTACATACATACCGAGACATCAAGTCGGCGCGTAGCGTCCAAGAGGCATTCACATAACCAAAGCAGGCAAAGAAATTAGGCACCCCCGAACAACTCACACCCTTGTAGGACCAGGTTTTCGAGAAATCCACGGGCTTACCATCTACAGAAAACTCAACCTCGCCATACATGACGAGCTTCAACCCCGTTGCTGTAATAATGGTATCCGCTTCTAATGCCTCACCCGATTGAAGGGCTATACCCTCCTCCGTAAATGATTCAATATGGTCTGTAACCACGGAAGCTTTTGCTTCTTTAAGCGCATCAAAAAAGTCACCATCCGGAACCAAGCACAACCTCTGGTCCCACACATCGTAGGTGGGCGTAAAATGCTTCTCGATATCGAAATCTTTACCGAGGCGCCGGCGTGCGTTCCAAAGCAAGAATCCCTTTAAAACATCCGGTTTATTACGAGAGAGCCAATACAGATACTGCTGACGAAGAATATTCTTCCAACGGGTGATGGCGTACGCCACCTTGATCGGCAAAATGGTTCGAAGGAAGTTTGCGACGAAGTCTTTAGCCGGCCAACTGATGATATAAGTAGGCGAACGCTGAAGCATGGTCACATGGCTAGCCTTATCGGCCATTGCGGGAACTAAAGTAATAGCCGTGGCCCCTGACCCAATCACAACCACCTTCTTATCCTGGTAATCATAGTTCTCTGGCCATGCCTGTGGATGAATCACGTCGCCTTTGAAGCGCTCACGACCCGGGAAATCCGGCGTGTATCCCTGCTTGTAACTGTAATACCCGGCGCACATATAAAGCACATTGCCAGTCACATGTTTTACGGTGCCACCGTGGCTTATCTCCAGACGCCAGAACGACTCAGCGCTGGACCACTTTGCCTTAAGTACCTTGTGGTCATATTTCACATGCTGGTTAAGATTGTACTCGGTTGCTGTTTCCTTGATGTATTCCAGAATTGCTTTGCCATCGGCAATGGATTTAGAAGCTCGCCAAGGTTTAAAATGATAACCTAAGGTATGCATATCACTGTCTGAACGAACACCGGGATACCGGAAGAGATCCCAAGTACCGCCCGGATTGCTGCGGCCCTCTAGAATCGTGAACGAGCGGTCTGGGCAATTTTTCTTTAGATGTACCGCTGCACCAATGCCCGATAACCCTGCACCCACAATTACAACATCGTAGTGTTCTTCGCTCGTCACCAGACTATCCTCTTCGGCTCGTTCACCGTGGTCTATTCCTTAGTAGCGCTTATCAAGAAACTCACTGCAGGCTCGAATCTACACAGTTGCCAAAAAAAAGAAAAGGCGCGAACCAACCTAAGCTGATTCGCGCCTTCAAACTACTGAAAACAGTTACTTAGTCTTGATACCAAACAATGTAAGTATTCTTAGAGATGTCACCACCTGCAGGCGTATTGCCATTAAAGCTCGCTGAATAATTAAGTACATTTTCAGCTCCCAGTGTGACTTCGTTGGTAATATCAAAGCGGACGGTCTCCACTGGCAGCCCTGGGCACCACCCAGCACGGCTTTGAGACCAATTACCCCCTTGGCCAGGGACTGCTCCCTCACCAGCGCGAGCAGCACATCCGAAGGGGTTTCCAATGTCGGTATAAGTCACTTCGTGTTGCGTGCTAGACTCATTGACTGTGAAGTAATGCTCGTGATTGCACCATTCAGCGCAATTATCCGCTTCGGTCTGACCATGGCCGCTGATGATGGTTACAATCTCTACCCGTGTAGCATCGGCTGGAGGTGTAAACGTGAAGGGTTCCTTCGTTGAGTTATAATCAGCGTTGAAACCACCGCCACCAAATGCGCGCTCAACCGAGCGAGACTTCATACCTTTATTCTGGTTCGACAAACGAACCGACATCGTTGCCTTGCGCTCTGTGCCGCGCTCCCAGCTTGGTCCCATTTCGATACGAAACCGCTGCGCGCCGCCTTCTTGAACCAAACCTAGAAATGGAGAGGCATCCATTACCCAGTGCCGACGCCCCCGGCGCCAATAAGGCGTAATCCAGCGCACCACTTCGCTGCTGGCCGTACAGGTCTCGATGTCCGCAGCGTCAAACTCTGTACATAATCTAATCAGAGCAATTCGGTCCCACTCTGAACATGCGTAGGGGTTGCGATACGGGCAGGTAATTTCAACATCGAATTCCATCGTGTCCATACCGGCCATGGCCGCAGCATCGGGAAATACCACATCTTTGTTAAACACCCGTGAAGTGACCATCTCATCAATCATCGGAACGACTGTTGTGCCGGTTTCAGCTGCTAAGCGTGCCTTAAGCTCAGCACGATGATTAAAATATGCACTGTTGAAGGCAGCCATCTTAAGGTTTTCAGGACCAGAGACATACTCAGACAGATTTCCAATCGGGTCCCACGTTTGGTCACGCCCAATCCCAAAGCTATATGGATACGGGGCGTAGGCTAAACCACGGTCACCTAGATCGACTGGATCTGAGTTACTTACGTAATTGGTATAATCATTCACGTAACCGCCAACGCTGCCACTTACTGAGGTCAACTTGTCGGAGACAAAGTGAAAACGGCTTTCCCAAAATGCATACTCCTCGGGCTGGTCAGCAAAGAGTTGATTGAGTGCTACCCAAAGCTTCGCACGCATTCCGCCCACACGTTCTTCTCGCTCTTCGATCGAGAATTCAGCCGAGATGAAAAAGTAATGAACATTACGAGCACTCGACTGGATGATCTCCGCGAAATTCGTATTCCACAGCGACTCCATTCTGGCTTCTGCATTCACACTGTTAAATTTGAAGTAACTGAAGAAAATATAAGAGTCACAGCCGGTCCAATCTTCACTCAAGGTAAAGCTTTTCCCATTCAGCTCATTAACGGTAAAGTCCTCAGCCAGGTCACCAAAGAGATAGCCACCTTCATCTGTTTGAAAATCTGCGCGCGTGAAACCTTGCTCGGAGCAATAAACAGGAACAACTGGTTCTGGGTCCGTGGGATCCGCTGCATCCGTTGGTTCAACATCAGGCTCAGATTCGGTACAGGCTCCCGCGAAGGTTATACAACCCACTAGAAAAATCGTTCCCCATAATGACTTCAACATGCGTCTTATCTCCTCAATTCGACTTGGCTTTTGATTCCGCTGGAATCGGTGAATGCACAGGACTTCACACACCTGTCAACTCACGGCAGCGACGTACCGCGCCCACAAGGCTATGACAGGGTATTTTCTTAAAAACTTAGAGTACTCTCGACTCATGGGTAGACAACTGCGCTCAAAACTCGATTCATTCAGCGAAATCAGCCACCGTGAGCTTCTCAAGCTGACAATCAAAGCTCTTTTCGTTGCACCCAACGTTTAGATAACCATCGGTTATGGTTACCATCCAATGGTTCTGACGATCGATGTTCTCGGCCAGAGACACTATGAACGATGGATTAAACATCACCAAATCAATGTCTTGTGCTTGATGGATACGTTGACCGCCCCACTCTTTCTTGAGCCCCGTGGTGTTCTTATCGCTGAAGATGCAAACCCGTTTGGATTGCTTGCTGGCCCGGTGAATTCTTGTGGCCGACGGTGCACCCACATCGATCCAAAGCTCAATTTGGCCCGTGGCGCTTTTACTCCACAGAGCCGGTTCCTCCACATTGGATAAACCACGGCCAAACTCCAAGCTCTCTTCATGAGCGAGTGCTCGGGCAAGTACCCGCACCACCACTCGGTCCAATTTCTCGGATGGGTGCTGTGCTAACTTGAACTCAATCGTTTCGTAGATATTGCGGTCGATATCCGCGAGCTCAACCTTAAAATTTCTAATGGTGGCCGTAAGCGCCATAAGTTCTCCTGGCTTGAAGATTCACTCTATAGCCTTTGCTGCTCGCGAGAGAAAGCACCTTACCAACGCCACAGAGGCACTTTGCAGGACCAACGACTTTCATCCATTCGTCGAGGGCGAACTCATACGTGTCGATCCGAGAGGTGTGAAACTCATGAAAGAGACTTGGTTTGGAATAAAGCTAAGAAAGTAATAAGATTTTAAAGAGAGATGGAGCAAAATATCGCTACAGCACGACCCCCAGAGCCTATCTATTTGATAACGTATTTGCTCGCCGCAATGACTGGTTTACTCTTCTTATTCCAAGCAGAGGCCTATGGCAGACCCTTGGCGATTAACCAAATCTCCGATTCTATCGCGCTTAACAATTACACGTCATACCATCGAGACAGCACTGGTAAGCTCACCATCGATGAAATATTAGATGGCAACCAGGACCTCATCTTCAAGCCTTTTGGAGAGGCACCGATACTCTTTGACTTCACCGATGCCACTTACTGGCTAAAGATTAATCTCATCAATACATCTGCCCAATCCCAGAGCGCAGTTCTGGAAATAGGATACCCCCTCCTCGATGACGTGAAGGTCTACACTGCCAGTCCATCCGGTCTGAGGGACATGCTGCAATTAGGTGAAAATGCAGATTTTAATGACCGGCCTGTCCGTCATCGTAACTTTATTGTTCCTCTTAAGCTTGCATCAATGGGCAAAACCCAGCTCATCATCAAGGTTCAGACTGGAAGTCCTATGTATGTCCCTCTAAAAATGTGGACATGGACTTCATTTGTAGAATCGGAATCAACCACGGTTACTATCCAGGGGATCTATCTTGGTGTGGTCTTTGTTATGGCGCTCTATAACCTATTTGTATTCTTCAGCCTCAGAATAAGAACTTACCTCTACTATGTATTCTGCATTATTTGCTTTGCTGGTTGGCTGACTGCCCTTAATGGAATGAGCTATCAATACCTCTGGCCCGATTCGCCTTGGTGGGCAGAAATCAATTTGTTTGTCTTCTACGGTATGGGCGTAGGGTTTGCCTCACTCTTTGCCAATCAGTTCCTTGAGCTCCATAAATACACACCACGGATGCACCTCGCTATCCGGGCAATCGGAGCATTCGGGTGGACTGTTGCCATGGGTGCCTTTGTTCTGCCGTATTCAACCATCACTACCATTGGCAACATCATGAGCGTGGTAGGCGTACCATGCCTCTTTAGCGCGGGCGTTATACGATGGCGTCAGGGAAACCGTGCGGCCCGTTATTATACCGTTGCCTGGGGCAGCCTTCTCTTGGGTGCACTCACTCTATCTCTAACCGTTTTCGGGGTTTTCCCAATTCACGATTTCACGGTCAACGCACCCCAAATTGGTTCCGCTATCGAGGTTATTCTTCTTTCTTTTGCCCTAGCTCGTAAATTTAAGACCCTCACAGATGAGAAGCTCCAGATTCAAAAAGACGCTGCCGATTCACTTCAGCAAAAAGTTGAAGAACGAACCCGCGATTTGAACCAAGCATTGAAAGATCTGAAAATTAGTGAAACGAAGCTGGCTACTCAAGCCAGACTAACCAGTATTGGTCACTTGGTTACAGGCGTGGTGCACGAAGTAGGCAATCCACTCAATTTTCTTCGCGGAAGCCTGGAAATGGTACGAGAAGGCATTGAAGACGCATCTCAAGAAGAAACCTTACCCACCAAGCAACTGGCCAAAAGCGTGGACATGGCAGAGCGAGCAACAGAGCGAATATCTGTAGTGCTGGAAAACTTAAGAACGTTTCTTGCCCAAGGGGAGCTGGAACTTGCTCCTATAAACCTTGAACAATCCATCCAATCCACACTTGCCTTTGTTCAAAGAGATATGGACGAGCAAAAAATTGAAGCTATCCTGGATATTCATCCCTGCCCTGCCATCGAAGCCAACGACGGCGTGATACGACAAGTCGTCTTAAACATCATCATCAATGCCATGCAGGCGATGGAAGGCGGCGGAACGCTGAACATCCAGTTAGAGCCAGCAGATCAAGAAGTTCGGCTCAGTATTCGAGACAGCGGTCCTGGTATTCCCGCCGATATCCGCGACTCCATATTCGACCCATTCTTCACAACCAAACCACCGGGAGAATCCATGGGCCTCGGCTTGTCAGTCACCCATGAAATGGTGGCAAGCTATGGCGGGAGCATCGAACTCGGCAACCCCGCTGCTGGAGCAGAGTTCATCCTGAGCTTCCCAGTACAGACTCAGGCTTAAAGCCCGCTAAAAACGTCTGAATAAACCTATTTATCGTTCGACCCTTGCTCGCTACCTACCTCTGCGCCAAACAACCACCCACACCCAATAGCTTCCCAAGTCGAGGACGCCCCGCTTATTTGAGCGCAACGTTGGCGCTGCTCAAAATCATCCAAGTTATCCAATAAAGCTCAATCCACGCGCCATGGTGAACATCCAAAGAAGTGGGCGCCCGCAGCTATGGGAAGCGGTCACCCCACTTTATCCAGGCAACAACTCAACCAACAAACCACGAAGCCTACTTAACCATGGCGCGGTGGCGCTGGCCTCATACTGCTCCAAGATGACTTGAAGGTCTTCCAACTCACTCTCTTGATAATCAATGGTGCCACCTTGAGCCGAAATCATCCGGATAAGCTTGTGGATATGCTCTTTACTCACGCCCAGTGCCTCGGAGAGTTCACTCTTCTCGTCAGAAAGTGAATCCACTTGGTCCTGCAAAGCGGCATTGGCGTGCTCTGTAGTTGCAAGTTCATCATTCGCAGAATCCAAAAGCGTCCGGGTAGAGCTTAACTCTCTGCGCAATCCCTGAAGCGAACACTTTAAGGATGAAAGCTGCGCTTGTTGATTCATAGCCAGAGTGTCGCCGACCCGCATGGCTTTGCTTTGCTCGGCGATGGCTGTTTCCAGCTCACCTATCTTTGCCTCGCGCTGGCTCATGCCTGACTGCAAACCAGAAATCTTCCCCCGCAGCCGCACCATAGTCTTTTCATTGGTGGATTGGGTTTGCGCGGCATTAAGCACACTCATTTCCAACTGGGTGGAGAGCTTTTGAGTTTTGGCATCACCGGCTTTCACCGCTGTTCTCAGCTCACCCATCGCCTTTTGCATGCCTGCGTGCGACTCTCGCGCCTCTCGCGCCGAAGCTTTCGCCTGGGTTCGTGTGGTCGCCAGTTCATCCTGAACTGCCCGGGTTTCGTTTTCAGCTTGGCTCAGCTTACCTTTCAGAGCACCAATCAGATTGCCCGCAACACCAAGCTTCTTGTTGGCCATAGCCAGCTTGCTTCCCAGCGTATTGTTTTCATGCCGCAGATCTTTAACCTTCTCGTGCAACTCATTGCGCTGCGAAACAAGGTCTACTCGTAACGCTTCCGCAAAATCCAAATCACCCTCAAGTCGGGTGATTCTGTTGGCCTGGCGAGTCGTGAGTTTATTATCCTTCTGCATCGTCTTTTTACGCCGACCAATGCCTGCTTTCAGCTCCTTTATTTTCGCAGCTTGAGCTTCCATCTTATCGCCCAGGCTAGAGACCTGAGTGTTCAATGAAGAAATGGTCGCGTCGTTATCAGCCTGCACTTTCGAGGCGCCGATGGATGCACTTTGTAGCTTGGTTTGAAGTTCCGCATTGTCTTCAGTGGCCGTTTGAATGGCATCTTCCAAATTGGCTATGGTGGATTGCGCCTGACTTGTTGCCTGCTCCGCCTTCGCTTGAGCGCTAGAGAGCGCATCACGCAAAGCAGACACTTCGTTTTGAGAACCAGCCACCTGAGACTGCAACCCAACGATTGCATTGCGTGCGACATCAAGCTCTCGGTTTGCGGTGGAGAGTTCTCCGGTCAAAGCCGCATTATCCTTGCGAAGGCTCTCTACATTCTCATGCAACTCATTGCGCTGTGAAACCAAATCGGACCTTAGAGCTTCCGTGAAGTCTAAATCTTCTTCCAGTTTCGCGATACGCTCAGATTGCGCCTCCGTAAGCTTGTTGCCCTCGCCCATGGCTTTTTTACGGTCCGCGATTTCTGCCTTCAACTCACCTATGCGTGTGCCCTGCTCTGCCGTGCGAGCCTTTAAATCCTGCGCCTCGCCGCTTAATGCCGCAATGGTTGCATCATTGGCCACCTTTAAAGCTGCCGCCCCCATGGCCGCATCTTGAAGCTGACCTTGTAAGCCTTCGACCTCTTCATCGCTGGCAGCTTTGTCCGCCGTGAGGTTTTCCACCGCAAACTGCAGAGAGGCAATACTCGCCTTCGCGCCTTCCGATGCCGTGCGTGCTTCACTTCGCGCTGAGTCCAATTCAGCATGAAGCAACTGCACTTCTTCCCGAGCACCGGCCACATCACCCTTCAGGGCGACAATCACATTACGGGCAATGCCAAGTTTCTTATTGGCAGTTTCAAGCTCACCCGTAAGTGCTGCATTATCATGGCGCAGAGATTCTACACTTTCGTGAAGCTCATTGCGCTGGGATACCAAATCGGCTCGGAGCGTCTCTGTAAACTCTAAATCTTCCTCAAGCTTCGCGATTTGTGTGGTCTGAGCTTCAGAGGAGCGCCCTGACTCAGCAATGATTTTTTTCTGAGCCTTGATTTGAGATTTCAAGTCACCAATTTTTGCGCCCTGCTCGCCGGAGCGTGCTTCTAAGCTTTGCGCCTTATTCGTCAAAGCACCAATGATGGCATCACTCGAAACTTTCGCAGCCACAGCAGCCATCGCTGCGTCTTGAAGTTGAGATTGAAGGCCTTGATTCGCCGTATCACTGGCTTCTTTATCCGCCGTAAGGTTCGCTATAGCCGTTTGAAGACCCGTCGTATTTTGCCGCGCGTGCTCTGCTGCATCATTGGCCGCGCTTCGTGCTGTGGCCAGTTCGCCTTGTAATGCCTTCACTTCACCCTGAGCATTCGCGACATCCCCTTTGAGTGCCACAATCACATTACGCGCAATGTCGAGCTTCTTATTCGCTGTTTCGAGCTTACCGGTGAGTGCAGCGTTCTCTGTGCGCAAGCCTTCACCGGTTGCGTAGAGTTCATCGCGCTGTAATACCAAATCTTCGCGCAAGGCTTCCGTAAAGTTCAAATCCTCTTCGAGTTTTGCGATTTTCGCTTCCTGCCCTGAGGCTGCTTTACGCCCTTCTTTAAGCTCTTTCTTCTGCGCTTTGATTTGCTTTTGCAAACCGCTAATCTTTTCGTTGCTGGCAGCCAGCTTATCTTCAAGTTCCTGAGTTTGGTTACTTAAGGCGCCAATGATGGCATCGCTGGTGACTTTGGCCGCAGCCGCACCGATGGCCGCCTCTTCCAGCTTAGTTTGTAGCTCTTGATTCTCGGTTTCAGTAGCCTCAGTCTTTGAAGTGAGCGCCGTAAGGGCACTCTCTAGTTCTGTGGTTTTGGTTTTCGCCTGCGCCGCCGCATCGGTTGCTTCACTGCGCACATCACTTACTTCTTGGCGAAGTTTTTCTTTGCTCGACTTTTGGGCAATGGCATTCCACTTATGGAGCATTCCCTTCACACGAGCATTGCTTGCCGACGATTCCGCCTGTTTTGTGCGCTGGTTGGCTGCCGCCAACTCTTCCTTAAGCTTCGTAACCTCATCGGTTTGGGCCATCGGTTCATCCACATTGCCGGGCACCTCTGTCGGTTGGCCGTTGGCAGATGCTTTCTTCGCGTATTTTACAATAGCTTCAGCTTCGTTCGTAGACGGCGTACCTGTGGATGCCTCATCGCGAAGCTTGGGCGAGAATGCTCGATCTCTGAAGAAATCGACTTGGCTCGTATCGACAGTTCCATCTTCTCGGTGAAGCAATGTGTCTTGCTCAGCCGTAACTTCAAGCCGCGCACCACCCTCAACCTTAAAAGCAGCAGCAAGGGCCCCGCCCTCTTCAAATTTCGGGGCGTGAACATTCACACTACCGGTTGGGTCCATCTTTATTTTTTGAAAGTCCTTCATCCCTGCATTCACCATGCGGTCAATGACCTTGGCGGAATTTTTCGCTTTCACACAAACTGCGTCTTTTACAGAAACCTCGGGGCCACCTACTTTTACATTGAAAATGCGACCCGGCTCAGGCTCTTTCAATTTAATGCGTAGCAAAACGGGATTGCCCTTTAAGGGCGGCCTATCAAAATCTTCATCGGAACTTCGGGGACTCAGGCCAGCCAAATCTCCTGGATGAACAATTTCCCATTTATCATCGAATGCATCACCAAACGTCTCAGCTTTGACTTCCGTAATTTCAACGGCGCCACCCAAACTGGCTAAAGCAAATGCATCGGTCTTGAGTCGCTCAACGTCTTCAACTGGAGGCGGGTTACTTAGACGCTTCGGTGCGTCGGTACTCAAGGGCGAGCGCGTAGGGTTATCAAGAGCGGGTAACTCTCTCGCTTCACTGCGAACACCGTGATCAGAGTGGACCAACTCGTCTACTGGAGGTTTGGTTATGGGTGAACTGGGCGACAAAACATCCGCGCTCGATACATCTCCACTGGTTTCTGGCTGAATCTGAATATCGGTTGATACGGGCGGCTTTGGGCCACCTCCTACGCGTCCTGGCATCACTCTTCTCCCTGAACTTTGGTGAAAAAATGTTAACACAGGCCCAAGCGCGACCGGAGCCTCCAAAGCCTTCGAAAAACCTAAGAAAATTTAGATGATCTTAACATCCTGAAAATGTTGATGTTTCTTATTTTCGACATCCCGCGTCAT
This sequence comes from Deltaproteobacteria bacterium, assembly GCA_018668695.1. Lineage (NCBI taxonomy): Bacteria > Pseudomonadati > Myxococcota > Myxococcia > Deltaproteobacteria bacterium. The sequence continues at coordinate 11,440 of JABJBS010000154.1, read as the reverse complement.
TTTTGTGTTGTGATGCCTCTAAGATTGTGGCACGGATCGGCCTTAACAATTTTCGGGGGAGTATCGTATGTCTATCAGACCTCTATCGCGTAAAGAACAAGTCGAACAATTAGCCAAAGAATGGGCCGAAAGCCCCCGTTGGAAAGATGTTAAGCGGGGTTATACTCCAGAAGATGTCGTAAACCTGCGTGGCTCTGCACAGAGCGAGCAAACACTGGCCACACGCGGTGCTGAAAAGCTTTGGCGTTACCTGCATGACGAGCCTTTCATCAACGCTCTGGGTGCACTCACCGGTGGGCAAGCCCTTCAGCAGGTCAAAGCGGGAATCAAGGCCATCTACCTATCAGGCTGGCAGGTTGCAGCAGATGCTAACCAGGCCGAGTCGATGTATCCCGACCAAAGCTTGTACCCAACCAACTCTGTTCCAACAGTAGTCAATCGCATCAACAGCTCCTTTCGTCGTGCTGACCAAATTCAGTGGGCAGACCATCAAGAAGAAGGCGGCGTTGATTACTTCGCTCCCATCGTTGCTGATGCAGAAGCGGGTTTTGGCGGCATCTTGAATGCCTTCGAACTGATGAAGAAAATGATTGGTGCAGGCGCAGCGGGCGTTCACTTTGAAGATCAGCTTGCATCTGTGAAAAAGTGCGGCCACATGGGCGGCAAGGTATTGGTTCCTACACAGGAAGCAGTGCAGAAGCTTATTGCAGCACGTTTGGCAGCTGATGTGATGGGTTGCCCGACACTCTTATTGGCACGAACCGATGCGAACGCTGCGAACATGGTCACCAGTGATGTAGACGACCGGGACAAGCCGTTTCTAACTGGCGAGCGAACTGCTGAAGGCTTTTATCGTTCGAAGGCTGGTTTGGACCAAGCCATCGCTCGTGGACTCGCCTACGCGCCGTACTCTGATTTGTTGTGGTGCGAAACGGGCAAGCCGGATCTTGAAGAAGCTAAGATCTTTGCTGAAGCAATTCACAAGGAATACCCGAACCAAATGCTCGCTTACAACTGTTCGCCTTCCTTCAACTGGAAGGCAAACCTCGACGATGCAACCATCGCCAAGTTTCAGCGTGAGCTAGGTGCCATGGGCTATAAGTTCCAGTTCATCACACTGGCTGGTATTCACAGCATGTGGTTCAACATGTTTGACCTCACACAGAAGTATGTTGAGAAGAACATGACGGCATACGTCGAACTCCAGGAAAAAGAGTTCGCAGCACGTGACCGCGGCTACACGTTCGTAAGTCACCAGGCTGAAGTTGGAACCGGTTATTTTGATAAAGTAGCCAACTGTATCCAGGGCGGACAGTCTTCTGTTACAGCTCTTGATGGTTCAACTGAAGAAGAGCAGTTCGGTTAATCGATAAAACGTAGAGCACGGTGTAAAAGCCGTGCTCATGTTTTTGCTCTCCCATTAGCCCACATCAAAATGCTGGGTAAGGCTCTGCTTCACTTCTTCCCACGAAGCGCCTGATATCTTTTCCACTAAATGATTCAGTAAGCTCTCACATGCGTCCCAGCTGTAATTCGGGACCACGAGAAATCTGCCGCCTTTTTCCAAAACCTCGCGGCTGTCGGGGTCGCGGATGTACTCGGGTGAAACAACCATCACTTGAAAAAGCTCTGCATTCTCGCTGCAAGTTGAACCAATGCGAATGTCTAAATTGTAACAAACAGGTTCATCGCCTGCGGGTTTCCAAATAAAGATATTAGGCACGGCGTCACATCCGTAGTCCCTAATTTCTGGATGGAATATTGCAGCTTCTTCCTCCGTAAGAGAAAGCTCAGACATGGCGCGGATAGATGGAGATTCTCTATTCTGGGCACCGGCTGCACGTTCAGATTCTTCCTCAGTACTAAATGCCCGCCATGTCATCACACCCATAATGAAACCAATATCTTCTGACAAAGATCCCAAGGGAACAAAGCGCTGACGGTAGCGAATCAAATTACCTTTTAAGTTAAAAAATTGTGATTCATCAGAGAGCGGTTGCCCCGTTTTAACCACCGTTAAAAACTTTAAGAGTAGCTTACGTGTGTGTAGTGCAATCAGCTCGTTGTAAACTTGCTTACCTGTTAAGTCATCACCGTAAGCATCGATGATACTCTCGCCCATGTAGGCATATTTATAGTCCAACTCCTCAATGGTCTCCCCCTGAGCTCCCACTTCAATCATAAAGCAGTGGTCCCAGATGTCTTCAATCGCATCAATATCGACATCTTTTTCAAGAGGAATCAGACCATGGCGGTCTCGTCTAAGCTTTTCCCAATACACAGCTAGACGGTTGGTGAATCTTCTTTCACTGCCTTCTGGATCACCACTCACTGCCCCGCCTACCTTTCCTTAGCGCAATTTGCGCCCATCCTCAGCCCAGAGTTTCATACCTGGCTTTTGCCGGTCATTTTCGAATTCTACTTCTGATCTTAGCTGCCCATTCGGATGATAGGCCACCCAAACACCCTCGCGCTTGCCTTCTTCAAAAAATCCTTCGGATTCTTTTTGACCATCTTCGCGATACAGCACCCGTTGACCATGCCACTTTCCATGCAAGTATTCATACTCACGTTCAACGTTTCCATTCTCGTACCAAGTGAGCCATTTACCTTCTTCGCGTCCGCGGTACCATTTACCCTCACGCGCTTTATTTCCGTTCTCATACCAGTGAGACCAGGGCCCATCTTCTTGACCTTCGTAATAGCCACCCGATTTCTTCATCTGACCGCTTGGGTACCAAAATGACCAATCGCCATGTTCCCGACCGCGGTTCCACCCACCAGCGCGTTTCAGTTGACCATTGGTATACCAGTGCTGCCAACCTCCAGACTTTTGACCATCCTTAAAGTTGCCCTCTGCTACTGCATTTCCCTTATCGTCCCAGTAGCCCCAACTACCATGCTCAAGACCGTTAAGACGCTCACCTAAGGACTCCTTGGCACCATTTCGATACCAGCTGCTCCAAGAACCGTCTGGATAATTTCCAGTTAATTTTTTGGTTCCGTTACCATACCACTCACTCCACTCGCCGAAGCGCTCGCCTGAACGGTAGTCACCCTCGAGTTTCACTATTCCCGTTTGAAACCAAGCACGAACGGGTCCACTCATCACGCCATCTTCATAAGCTGTCTCAGTTTGTTTCTGACCATTGTCATGCCAAATCGTTTCAATGCCGTGCATGATGCCGAGCTTCCAATCGATACGCCGGATAGGTGTCCCGTCCGCCGACCACAAACTTTCGCTACCGTGTTTTTTACCGTCGGCCCAATTTATCTCAGACGATTTTTCGCCATTCTTAAACCACTGGGTTTGTCGGCCGTGTTGCCTGCCGCCCTTCCATTCGCATTCTGAAACGAGCTGCCCTCGTGGATCCCATTTTTGCCACAAGCCCTCAGCCACGCCGCCCGAAAACTCGATACGCTCACAAAGTTTTCCGTTTGGGTGGTAGCAAATGACAGATTCAGACGCTCGGGTACCTTCTTGAGTGTCTTGCTCTTCAGGCGAAACAGATGTTTCGTTGTTCTCAGACATGTATTTAGATCCCCGGTACAACTTTAGGGTATCAGGTCTCAGAGTTGCCAGAAAGCTCACAGAATCGGGTCAAGCCCCTCCGCTGTAGGCTTATGTATGTATCATCCGCTCGCATTGGATCAGCGATTGCGCTTTAATGTCCTTGTGAATCTCAACGACGTAAACATTCTCAAAAAGCGCGGCAAGCTTTCGTTCGCATCGTGCTTTTATGTAGTAATCTTAGCCACTTTCGTCACTTCGATGGCACATGGACAAACTCCCCTCGTTCTTGATGTGGGCTACAACTCCATCGAAACCGGAAACCATTTGGAGGTTCTCGAGGATCCACTGGGGGAATTATCACCTCAAGAAATAGCGACACGATCGCCAACTCAGCAGTGGCGACCTATTTCGGGACCGGTTGCATCTGTAGGCTATACCAACTCTGTCATCTGGTTCCGGATGGCAGTCACGAACCCGTCAGACTTTAGGGTCAGCTGGCTTACGCTGCTCGGAAACCCTCTCCTCGATAATGTGCGTACGTACCAGCAAAAACCGGGTGAAATTACCATGTCGACCCTTCGTCAGCTCTCCGGTAACCACAATGTTTACGCGTTAAGCCTAACGCCTCAGACTGAATCGATTCTTTATTTTCAAATTAAATCGAGTAGCCAAGTCATGATAGCTCCAACATTCTGGAAAGAGCACAATCTGTACCCAAGGCAAATGACGACAGGGCGCACCCAAGGTTTGCTCTATGGCTTTCTAGCCGCACTGCTTCTACTCACCCTTGGCCTCTATTTGAGAATGAAGAAGAAAAGCACGCTCTACTTCTTTGCTTACACGCTGGCCATCGGTCTCTTCTTCTCGATGATAGATGGCCTATTTCAGCAAACTCTTTGGCCCGATGCGCTCTCATGGTCTACAGGGCCGTCCATTCAAGTCACCATGACTGCCCTGGTGATTGCCGGCGCACTCTTTACTCGCGAGCATCTAAACCTCAGTAAAACTCTCCCAGGAGTCTCCCAAGGCCTTCGGACGTTAAGCATCGTCTGTGCTTGTTTATTGCCACTGCTGGCCCTTGGACTTATTCCCGCAAACGTCCCACTGGAATTCTTACTGGTTGTCCCGATGGTCACGATGATGGGCTGGTCGAGTTATAAGCTCTTGAAAAACCCTCTTGTGAAGAGCAAGGTCTTTGGACTCTCACAGGTACCGCTTATCGTCGGTCTACTGGTTCATACCGTTGCCGTTTTCTCCGTCCCTCAATGGACTTTCATTGCATTGGCCTGGGGCCTCTTATTCCAAATCATCATTATGACGCTCTCTGAGTCCACTCAGTTACACCACGCAACCAGAACCGAAAGCCGCGCGGCAGTAGATGCACTGGCGGTTCAACGCAAAGCTGCTGATTATCTCTTTGCTGAAGTTGCAAGACGGACCCGAGACCTAAAGCGTAAGACCCGTGAAGCGGAGCAAGCAAAAAGTGAAGCTCAACAAAACCTTGAAGATTTGCGCCAAACTCAAACTCAGCTCGTTCAGGCAGAGAAAATGTCATCGCTTGGTCAACTTGTCGCCGGGGTAGCGCATGAGATCAACAACCCGGTAAACTTCGTTCAGAATTGTTTTGCCGGTATCATACAGGCTGTTGAGCGCCTTGAAGATACACTCGACGATATCCTTCCCGATGGTGAATCTGGTGAGCAAGCCAAAGCACTTTTTGAGCCCGACTTCGACAAGATCACTGAGCTCTCGGGTCACCACGAAATGGGAACGGTTCGCATCAACAGCATCGTGAAGTCTCTCACATCCTTTGCTCGCCTGGATGAGGCCGAATTTAAAGTGGGCAATGTAAACGCAATTGTTGATCAAACACTGATTATTCTCTCCAATCGCCTCAAACAGGTTAAAACGGAAAGAGACCTCCAGAAGTGTCCCGACATTCACTGTATGCCTTCCCAGTTGGGACAAGTTGTCATGAATCTCGTCACGAACGCTTTGGATGCATGTCTTGCGGTTCGTGAAGCCTCCTCCACCATCATCACGGTATCCACACAAACCGTTGATGAACATATTCACATTCGCGTTGGGGATAATGGACCAGGCATTTCCGAAAAGGTTAAAGAAACGCTCTTTGATCCCTTTGTGACGACCAAGGAAGTTGGCAAAGGGACCGGTATGGGTCTTGCGATTTCCTACAATATTATCCGCGACCACCAAGGGCGCATTGATGTTGAAAGCAGCCCGGCTGGCACTACTTTCTGTATTGTATTGCCTATTAAACAAGTCAAAACAGCTAAGGAACCGGAAAATGCTGAAAACTGACGGCCAAATGACTAGGTTCGGGAAAGCAGCGTCTAGCTATCAAGAACTATGCGTGAGAAGATCTGCATTCACCTATGAGGAGTTGTAAAGATGAAGATTGAAATCTCGTCTGAAAAATTAGCAGCGGCTCAAGATGCTAAAGTTAAAGCGAGCACGGAAAAACGTGCGAAGATTCTCGTAGTTGATGATGAAGAGGGAAACCTCGTATCGTTAAAAAACCTCCTAGAAACTCATTACGAAGTGTTTGTTGAAATCAGCCCAGAAGCGGCATTGGAAGTATTTGAAGCGAATGAAATCGACTTGATTCTCTCGGATCAGCGTATGCCGGAAATGCTGGGCACGGAGCTTCTTGAAAAAATTAAAGAGCGAAGCGATGACAACGTTCGTATTATTATTACAGGCTATACCGATGCGAGAGATCTCATTACCTGTATCAACAAAGATTTGATTTATAAGTATGTGATGAAGCCCTGGGCTCCAGGTGACATTACAACCATCGTGTCGGAAGCTCTGAGTCACCTCGAAGACAAACGAAAACTCGATAAGCTCATTTCATGGGCCCGAGATAAAAAAGACGAATAGACCTTAGTTAGGTCCACCACCCCCACCGTTACCGTTATTTAACCTATCACGCATTCGATTGCGCTCTTCCGGTGACATGCGCTTCCAACGACGCATTTTTTCTCTAAACCGACGACGTTGATCAGGGCTCATATTGCCAAGCTTGCGGTGCATCCGTCGCATCTTCTTCTTACGGTCAGGGCTAAAATTCTTATAGCGCCGAAAATTTTCTCGAATCGACCGGCGGTCCATTGCGGGGAGTTGCTGAAATGCCTCGTAATTTTTCCGAAGCTCACCTCGCTTTGAAGAATCCATTTTTTTAAAGCGGTCAAAGCGTTTGAGCACACGGCTTCTTTCGGACGGTGTCATACCTTTGAATCGCTTCAAGGTTTTACGAAGTTCGTTTTGTTTGGCGGGTGAAAGCTTCTTCCAACGCTCTAGAGCTTCCTTTGAAATCGCTTGCGTCTTATTGGTCGTAGTCTCTGTGGTGGTGGTTTGAGTTGGCGCCGGTGCTGGTGCCGTATCATTCACCTCCGAGGCAAACGAGCTTACAGGTGCCACGAACAACGCAGCCACAACTCCATATGCAAATAGTCGCATCATTGGAATCTGACCTCATCTGGCTGCCCTGCTTCAGACGGTTCGGGCTCAACCTCATCTAGAGTAAGTTGAGCAATGAGTTCAAAATCTTCAAGCGTATCGAGTTCTCGAACTGTTTCGAAATCTTCAAAAAGCTCCAGTTCCATCGCAATGGCAAGCTGATCGTCAGTCATGTTGTCTGGAGAAGTGCCCGTTTGAAAAACGAGGAGCGCGGCCGCGGCTAAGCCTACTGGTGCAAGCCACCATAAGAGCCTCTTGCTCCAACTCGGCGCCTCATGAGCACCACTTTTCATCTCTTCAAGCTGAGCATAAAAACGCGTATCAAAGCCTGGACGTGGTGGTTCATCTTCACTAAAGGCAAGCACCGCATCCAAGGCATCCATTTCACTTTTGGCTGCTTGGAACTCAGGAGCGCTCACATCGGCATCTGTCCCTTCGCCGTAGCGGGACTCAAGCAATGCATCTTGTATCTTCTTCTGATCCATTTTAGCCCTCTTGCCTATCTGCCTTCAGATGTAACAAATCCTTTGCCAACTTCTCTCGTGCACGGTGAATCAATGATTTCACCGCTCCTTCGCTCACTTCTATGACCTCTGCGGCCTCTTTGTAACTCATACCCTGATAATGACAGAGTAACAGCGCTGCACGCTGATTGTCTGCCAAATTAGCCATCGCTTTATGCACTGCCGCTTTCATCTGCTGCTCACTGAGTGCAGCTTCCGGCGTGACACTGTCATCTTCCATCAGGGCTTCAGACCGTTCACCCAACTCGGTACCACGGTCTACGCGCTTATGGTCATGACGAGAGACAAGGTTCAAGCAGTGATTCGTTGCAATCCGATAAAGATACGTTGAAAAACGTGCTCCCGGTTTGTAACGAGGCCCCGATTGATACAGCTTAAGAAATACATCCTGAGCTGCCTCCTCGCCCTGGGCCTGGCTTGTTAAAAACCTTCTTGTGAAGTTAACAACCCGGTCCCGATACTTCTCATAAAGCTTGATGAATGCGGATTCATCCCCAGCTTGAAACGCCAACATCAGCGCGACATCTGGATCTTTAACTTCCATGAGTTCGTATCACTCTCTTTCAAACCGCTATGCGATCGAAAAGTTTTGGTTCAATTCACTCCTTGTCTTACTTCGGTTTGGCCTCCTGCTCAAAAAGGTCAAAGTCCTCTAGGAGCCCAAGCATCATCAAAAACTCAAGATGCTTAATGATTTCAGCATCTTCGGCACTTAATGCTTCCTTGGACTTCTTTTTTGTCGATTTGGCGGCGGTCTTTTTGGGATGGATCTTCGCGCTCTTTTTGTCATTTTTTTTCGTTTTTTCAGCAACTTTTTTCGATTTGGGTGCGGGTGTCACTGGCTTAGCCTGTACGGCTTTATCCTTACTGGACGCACTTTGACCTACCTCCTTCTTGGAAGGAGCCGCTCCCATAAGAAGCGCTGCGGTGAGCAGAATTTTAATCCCGCAAGACCACATCCAACAAACCTATCGCCCGATATGCTACATCACTCTCGGGAAAGAAATTACCGGGAAAGAAAAAATCCAATTCCGCGTTGCCATAAAGGTCGAACCAGCTACCGTCCCAAATTAGGAAGCGACCCTCTAAATTCGTTTCAAGTCCATAATGAGTAGGTTCCCCATCAACCTCATCTCCCGACAATGCACACATGGTCTCAAGCCAAAGAGCCCGCCCAGAAATCTCGAAAGAACTCCCTGCCCAGTCAAACGCCAGTCCTGCTGCCGCGACCCCATGAGCATTAATTCCTGCAGCGGTTGCTCTCGATGAGAAAACACCTTGGCTTAAACCACCGGTGAAAAACATTCGGCTCCAGACCCAATAAGGAGCTGGCGCGATAAACGCAGACAAGATTCTGTCACCATCGTCATTGAATTTTGGAGGTGGGCCTTGCCCACTTAGAAAGACACCAAATGCACTGAGCCCCAAACGGGGTGTTAAGCTGTAATGTGCATTAATATCCATGGCGAAGCCCTGAAGCTGAAAATGCACATCTTCTGGGGCCCCCGGATCCGAGGAGGAGTCAGGCTGCTGCGGACCACCCGGACCACCTGGTTCGGGGCCTTCTTCATTCTCGGGTAACTCCGGGGCCAAGATGACTGCTCTGCCCTGCTCCAGAGCTAAACTGTAACGCAGGCTCAAGTCGTTGAAAAAATGATTTCCCGAAACGCCAACGTATCCCACGTCCACGGTGCTCTCTCTTTGGCTATTTACAAAGCCCCAGATGTAACACTGCAAAGGGTCATTTAAACCTTCCTGGATAGCTCCGGGAGGACACGGCGCAATTCGCGCAGGGTTTAAGACAGCGTTTTCAACTTGAATGGAGCTTAAAGCATCATGAAAGGTTCCGGTGCGGTCGCTGAAATAAGCCGCTTCAAACACCAAAGATTCGAAAAAACCATATTCCCATTCGACACGCATACTAAGCAATGTGTTGGGGTCTGTGTAATCGGCCCATTCCATACCCACCAAGTCAGCGGCCATACTCACGGACCACGGTCCCAAATCGAGATCACGCATATCCAGGTTCGCCGCTACACCAAGGCCATAATCGCCATAAACCAAACCACCCATGACTTCGCCAATACGCTGACCTGCTTCCAAAGAAACCGGTCCAAACCGTCCGGTAAGCACAGCCTCCCGCACAAATCCGCTGGCAAGAAACTCTTCGCTTACGGTTCTGCCGCCTATTTCAGTGGTTCCATCGTCTTTGGTGCTCCGGCGGCTCGTGAGCCACTCTCCAGCTTCGTTGTGAATCTCACCCGTAGAAAGCGTAAGGCGAAGACCCCAGCGCTTGTAAAACTCCGCCTCAAGGCCAAACTCCACCAAAAACCATGGGTAGATAACCTCAGACCGAGGCTTCAAGAAATCATCAACTGCCCAGATGCCGTCGGAGAAGGAATTGGTATCTTCATAAAGTGGAAGCCCAGTCTCAGGGTCTTTACCGGCGGCGTGTAGCCCGAGCTGTAAACGCAAGTCCCAAACCACAGGAAAAGCTGTTTCAGATTCTTCTTGGACCTCTGGGTCCCATACCGATGCATCGTCGGCCGGCGCCGCTAACATGCCTATAAGTAAAAGGAGATATCCCATGTGTCGTGACCGCCCTGCCCGCCTTCGCACCCTACGTGCTGAAGCTACAAACTATCGCAGTCCCGACCTACTCCGCAAACCCTAGGAAAGCCAATCGAAACTCAAGGCACAAAGCGGTAATATTCTACACCAACATCTTGAAAATCTGCTTCTTGAGCCTGACCCACACGGTCCACAACGAATCTTTGACCAATGCTGGTGTCCACACCCTTGTCGGTGTGAGCATCATGCAAAGCCTCGTATTCGGCGCGCGTTAGGTCTACAAACCCAAGCAGAGCCTTCTTCATTCCAATACGGTGAGCATGTTCTCGCCAATCCGTCACCATTTTCACAGTGATTGATTCTGCCGCGTCGCCAGAACCATAGCCGACTAAGAGAAATTCCTTCTCTGCCAATTCAATTTCACAATCGAATGCTTCTTCGATCCCAGCACCAAGCCAAGCCGGAAGTGCCGCAGTGTAGAGATTTCCCAGATCCATCATGAGCTCACTGCCCATGGTCATCTTGTTTTTCACCACCGACTTAAACTTATCCGTGCTGCGAAAATAGCGGGCGACACCCATCGCGTTTTTATAAACTGCCGGATCAGACTCGCCTTCGAGCACACTGCCAAAGAGGTGCGGGTCGGAGCGCATTTCAGTGACCACGTCTTCGTAGCTTGCCCCCGCATCGTCACAGATGCCTCTCAGTTCGTCTTGGTGCTCTGGTGTATGACTTCGTCCTAAGCCCCAGACGTAGAGAGCGCTCAGGGCATTCTCAGGCATTCTATGGTAAGGCCGATGCATGAAGACTCCGGCCATGGATTGATACATGTCTCGGGTACTCATCGAAATTTTACCGTGCATATCTTCCACGGCACGAATCACCTCATCGATGTAGCAGGTCGTAGAATATTTTCCGCTGAACACAGGGAAGTCATGCAAGCGCTGCGTCGACTCCGTATAGGAATCCATAAAGTGTCGCTGAAACGGTTTTCGAAAATCCACGCCGCGGTAATCTGACGCGCTACCCGCATTGAGGAGGTCCACCTCAAATAGCTTGGGATTCTCTTCCACCCACATCGCTACGGCGCCCGCACCTTGAGTGGGTTCACCAGAGCTTCCACGGGCATACTCAGCCGTGTCTGCACTCACCACAATAGCTTGGCGGCCTCGGCCATCTAGAGCTGTCCAACGCAGGGCTGCTTTCAAAGCGTAAATACCACCCAAGCATGCCTGCTTGAATTCTGGCACTTCACACTGGCGAGCAAGTTCAGGTTTACCGAGCTCACGAAGCGCTTGGTTCACCATGCCCTTGATGATGGGGGTTCCAATGGCGTTATCGGTGCTCG
>JABJBS010000153.1 GCA_018668695.1 Deltaproteobacteria bacterium | reverse complement strand
TTTGTTCCTATCCCGTGCCACCCATTCTCTGCCCACTGATTAAAGACAAAACCGCCTGCCCGAAAGACTGACCCAACCACCGGAAGAAGGTGGTTATCAAGCACAAAGTCCACTTCTTCTGTGGAGGTCCATAAGAATGGTAAGTCAAACACCTCCAGCTCTGGAATAACGAAGCTCATGGCTGAAAGCGTACCACCGTACATCTGCAACTCACTCGCCAAGATCTTCTCAATGCACTCTTTAGCACTACCTTTCGCCCCGCCGTAATAAACCTTCATCCTAATCTCGCCCTGCGACTCCTTGCGAATATACTTTTTCATATTCTTCGTCTGCTGTTCCCATGGAGTCCCTGCGGGGGCTACGGTACAGGCCTTGAACTTAACCTTAGACCCTGCATCGGCAGGTGCAGTTGCCGCGAGGATTAAAGCGACCATGCTGAAAAAATAAACCGTCCAGCTGCGAGAAATCTCAGGCATCAAAATTTCCATTCGTTAAAGTCACAACAAATGAGGAACCAAAAACAAGTGCGAGACATACCATACCGCCAACCAACAAGATTACCAAACCGAACTCTACCGTCGACGACAAGAGCGGAATCCCAACCAACCGGACAGCGTGAGATTCATAATAAAGCATGCCGTCCTGAGCCAGGCTCGCTTACTGGCAATGCAACCACCATGGCTAACCAGCTTCCCGTGGAAGATTGCTCTGAGTTTGGATGTCCTAATGGCTGCGTGCAAATTGATTACGGCGTGGATGATAATGCGAATGGAGCGCTCGATAACCCTTCCGAGATTGATGGTACGGAATATGTTTGTCATGGCACGAATGGTGAAGATGGCACAGGTTCAGATGGTCAAGACGGCGCTCAAGGCGATGCTGGTTCAGATGGCGAAGATGGCACCAATGGTGCAGATGGCGCAGGCTGCACCGTTAGCCAAGCCGATTGTCAGGCAACTTTAAGTTGCGAAGATGGAACTTCCGTAAGCTGGGGACTTGCCGGGTGCGCCTGCGACAACTGTGGCGTGTGCGATTTTGATACTACCAATGATTGCGTTCAGGATTGCGCTGAAACCTGGGGCGGAACCGCGGTGGAGGATATTTGTGGCACCTGTGATTTTGATACAGCCAATGATTGCGTAATACCTGAAGGCATGGTTGAAGTATCAGGTGGTGATTATCTATACGGCGACCCAACCACACTCGTGTTTCTACCAGCCTTTTACATCGACCAATATGAAGTAACGGCAGGTGATTACAAATCTTGTGTCGATGCAGGTGTGTGCCAGTACAATGGCAGTACAACAAACACCTACCGCACTTATGACAATGGCAAAGACACCCATCCAATAAATTATGTAGATTGGAATGAAGCTACAGCCTACTGCGCCTGGAAAGGTAAGCACTTGCCCACAGAGCAAGAGTGGGAAAAAGCAGCTCGCGGCACAGCCGGTAGAACTTATCCCTGGGGAGAGGATGCTCCTGATGGCACGCGCTCTAATTATTATGAAAGTGGCGATGCATATGAGGATGCTTTGGGAAAAGGCACAACACCCGCTGGGTACTTTGATGGCGTCAATATGTTAGCTGGTGGAAATATCTCCACGGTTAACAGCCCAAGCCCATATGGTGCTTATGACACGGCGGGGAATGTGTGGGAGTGGACGAATTCTTGGTATGACGAGAGCTATTGCGCCGCAGCTCCAGAAAGTAGCCCACCAGACCCGGCCAACGAGGATGAGGCTCTCGTGTATCGTGTTTTGCAGGGCGGGTCTTGGGGCCTCGTCAATACGGATTACTTACGCGCTTCCAGCCGCATCAGCAGCTCACCGGCGGACCGGTACGACGGCATTGGTTTTCGTTGTTCGCAGTAACGCAAAAACCTTCTCACGCCGCTAGTTCTCGTAAGAGCCGAGCACACCTGTCGGTGGGCTCGTTCTAGCGAAAGCACGCTTGTACTAATTCCTGATGTTCTGTGTTCTGGTTTCCTGTGTTCCTGGCGCAGCCGCATCGGCTGTGCTTCTTGTCGCCGCAGGCGACTCGTTTGATTTTTAATTTTTCCTTACCGCATGTTTATCCAGAAACTCCCGGCATGTTTGAAATTCCGATGCGACTCCTTTCGGCAGTCGCTTGAGCCCTTTTTGCTTTGCGAGTGTTCTTGCGAAAGCAACCATCTTTGGAGTGGGGGGATTTGATTTTTTCAAAGAGCGCCCAGTCCCTTGCTTTTTGCCCTGAGGAGCTGGAATGGGAATCAATTAAGCAGTAACTTGTGTTTGTTCGGCTACTTAGTGGCAGAGGTCTTGATATTATTAAGAAAAGGCAAGTCCTTATGCGCCAAATAGGAGTTGAACTCTTATTTTACATAACATAGGATGGTTCTATGATACCTAGAGCCATTGAGGAGGAGCTTCACACACTCCTCGCGGAATACCCTGTTGTTACGATTCTTGGACCACGGCAAGCAGGGAAGACCACGCTAGCGCGCCACGCCCTTAAAGATTTTCAGTACTGCAATCTGGAGGTGCCGGAGCTGCGGGATTTGGCTTCGAAGGATCCGAAAGCTCTGCTCACGAGGTACTCAAACCGTGTCATCTTCGACGAGATTCAGCGGGTGCCTCAGCTTTTGAGCTATATTCAGGCCATGGTTGATGAGCGGGGCGGGGCCGGGCAATTCGTTCTTACTGGTTCTCATCAGCTGCAGCTCACCGAAGCCATCACTCAGTCGCTCGCCGGACGAACCGCAATCCTGCACCTGCTGCCATTCTCAATTTCGGAATTAGAGGGTGGGGGTATTTCGTTTGAGCGATTTGAAGACTATGTGTTTCACGGATTCTTGCCGCGTATCTACGACCAAAACCAACGGCCCACGCGTGCCTACGCCAATTACTACCAAACCTATGTTGAGCGTGATGTACGCCAGCTCATCAATCTCAAGGATGTGAGTCTTTTTGAAAAGTTCGTGAAACTTCTCGCCGGCCGAGCAGGGCAGGTGCTTAACTACCAATCCCTCTCGAACGACGTTGGGGTGGATAGCAATACCATCAAAAGCTGGTTGTCGATTCTCGAAGCATCGTTTGTTATTTTCAAGCTCCCACCCTATTTTGAGAATTTAGGCAAACGCGTCATCAAATCGCCGAAATACTACTTTATGGACGTGGGGCTCCTGGTTTATCTTCTCGGCATTCAAGAGCCGGACCAGATCTCGCGAGATCCACTTGTGGGCAACATCTTCGAGAATCTCATTGTGATCGAGTGTTTGAAGGCCCGCTATAACCAAGGCAAGACATCCAATCTCTATTTCTTCCGGGATAGCAACGGCAACGAAGTGGATATCATTGCCCAGGACGGTCGCGAACTCACAGCTATTGAAATCAAGTCGAGTTCCACCTTCCATTCATCGCTATTGAAGAATCTGCGCAAGGCGCGAAATCTTACCGACAAGATTACTCATGGTTATCTGGTTTTCAACGGAGAATCCTTGGAGCTAAGTGATGGTAATTCACTGGTGAATTTCCGCGAGATTGGCCGCGTTTGGGGAAACAGGTAGCTCTTGTTGAACAGCCCTTGCTTGAATCCCATTTTCCCCAACCCACACCCACCCACATTGAGCGGCCCACCTCACACTGAAATAATCTTCTGTGGAGAAGTGCATGCAAAAAAGAAGTGTCTTCATAGGGCTGTTGTTGTTTACAGCCACCGCCTGCAGCGCGGAGTGGATAATCCCCGAAGGTTATATCGTGGAGTGCACCGACAACTCCGACTGCCCTGATACGGCAGAGTGCACCCTTACCGATGATGGCACTTCCCTGGTTTGCGTAACTGCAGGCGAAACATGGTGTGGCAATGGCGTGCAGGAGGTGGGGGAGGCTTGTGATGATGGGGATACAGACAATAGTGATTATTGCTCATCTGACTGCTTGTCTGTGACCACCATCTGCGGTGACGCAAAAACAGAAGGCCAGGAAGCTTGCGACCATGTGGGGCAAATCAACGGCTGGTATTGCAATGAGGAGTGCTTAACGTTTCGCAAAGAGTGTGGAGACAGCGTGGTGGCAGTGTTTAGTGATGGGCGAGATGGGGAAGTATGCGACCAGGGCTCTCAGAACACCGATGATTATCAGCTTAATAAAACCTGTCTGAGTGATTGCAGTGGTTATGGGTCGTATTGCGGCGATGGCACCCAAAATGCGACCGAAGCGTGTGATGAATTTGGGAACACTGAAAATGGCTGCACGGCCACCTGCGAGAAGTCTCCTGATGTAGTGTGCGGTGATTTTATTACGCACGCAGCATTCGAGGGGTGCGACGAAGGCAACACTGTGACTGAGGCTTGCGATTATGGTGAAGAGGCTTGCATTATTTGTGATGCTTCTTGTCAGGTTCAAAACCTGACAGGCACCTGGTGCGGCGATGGCATCATTCAGCACGAAGGTGCGGTCGGAGGCTCTCTTGAGGGCTGTGATGGCGACGTAGATTGCTCCGAGCTTGGCCTTGGTGCGGAAACCGCTACCTGTGGTGATGATTGCATGGCTTATGACACAAGCAGTTGCAGCAACCAGGACATGGTCTTTGTTCCGGCCGGCCCTTTTTTAATGGGCTGTAATGCGGTTGTTGATTTTGAGTGCAGCTCAAATGAATTCCCGCAACACGAAGTTTATCTTGATAGCTTCCTGCTAGACCGAGCGGAGGTCACCGCCGGCGCCTACAGGGCGTGTGTGCTGGCGGGTGATTGCACTTATGGCGGTGGCACGGATAGTTACCATACCTATAACAACAGCCTGGATAACCATCCCATCAATTACGTGAACCACACCGAAGCCAAGACCTATTGTGAATGGCTGGGTAAGCGCCTTCCCACAGAGGCGGAGTGGGAAAAAGCAGCACGCGGTACTGACGGCAGAAAATACCCCTGGGGCAATAGCCCGGATCGGAGCTGCATCCACGTGGTGATGAGTGAAGGTGGTTATGGCTGTGGCACAAACCAAACCTGGGAGGTAGGTTCCAAGCCTTTGGGCGTAAGCCCATATGGCGCTGATGATATGATTGGGAATGTGTGGGAGTGGACTGCTGATTGGTTCGATGCTGGTTATTATGGTGAGACGCCAGCAGGAGGCTGGGTAAACCCTGAGGGCCCTGATAGCACTAGCTATCGCGTGCTCCGCGGCGGGTCGTTCTACTTTAGCAGTGCGAATGCCCTGCGCGCGTCTTATCGCCGCGGCTACCTCTTTCCAGTCAACCGTTACGGCAGCGTCGGTTTCCGCTGCGCCCAGTAGAAATCACTCCGCTCTGAGACCAGCACGCTTGTACTATGTTCTATCTTTCCCTCCCGTCCTATCCAAATATACAAAGGAACTCAAAAGTCCGTTAAACAGGGCTCCGCGACATGTTTCAAAACACTACAAATCACCGGAAACCATGATATTTGGATAGTATGAACACGATAATTCAGCCATGGCACCTGCTATTAACAGCCTTGGCCGGCTTGATGAATCGCGAGCAGCAGCAAATTATCGAGTACCTGAAAACCAATTAAGCAGCAATGTGTGCATGTTGGGGTACCAATTATTTTCTATAATGAATTCAGCTTAGCTAACATCAAATTGAATCTATACACATTCCTGCTTAATCAAATCATATCTCGATGAATCAACAAGTTGAAGTACGGGCTGGAAAAAGGGTATGTAGCATTATGGCTAAAACCCGTAAGAGTGAACAAGTGCGTGAGCGAATTTTAGAGGAGGCAACCCACCTTTTCGCAGAGTGCGGATATGCAGGGGCTTCAACTGCCCAAATTGTACGAGCTGCGGGAATCACCAAACCCATGCTTTATTATTATTTCGGCGACAAGGAATCGCTCTTTCGGGCTGCCATTGAGCGTATCAATTCACGCCGCAAATCTGCTGTGGCAACGATATTAGAGTCGGCTGAACCTGCCCCAGTGAGGCTCATATGCTTATTT
>JABJBS010000152.1 GCA_018668695.1 Deltaproteobacteria bacterium | reverse complement strand
TGCTGGTGAAAAGGCTGGCAATGCGGGCGGACGAATATTCGTGGATATCCCAAAAAGCACAACGGCGGTTAAGACAATCAACTTGGATACCCCGGTGGTCCAAGGCGTTCGACTGGCGAACCGGGATGGTGGGAGCACGCGTGTCGTATTGGACCTGGGCCAGCCGAAGACTGATTACACAACTCTGATTCTTGAAAACCCTTTTCGTATTGTTGTCGATGTTGCCAATGAAGGCACTAGGACATCACCATCTAAGCCCAGCTATAAGCCACGGCTTCACAAGACGCTGGTCGTGATTGATCCAGGGCATGGTGGCAAGGATACCGGGGCAACGGGCCATAAAGGGATTAAGGAGAAAGACGTCGCGCTCAAGATTTCGTTAGAGTTAAAGCGCGTGCTCGAAGCGGCTGGTTTATCGGCTCGGCTAACTCGCACCAAAGATGAGTTTGTGGCGCTCGAGGAGCGAACTGCGATGGCCAACCGCCTTAATGCCGATATCTTTCTATCCATTCACGCAAATGCACACGATGACAGCAGGGTCCACGGCGTAGAGAGTTATTATCTGGATTCTACCAATGATAAATATGCGCTTAGGCTTGCGTCGGTTGAAAACAAGGTCCGAGAAGAGCGGGTTAGTGAGATTCAAATTGCGTTGGCTCAGGTGTCTTCAAAGCTTTACACAAGTGATTCCCAGCGGATTGCCGCCAATGTGACGAATGCGCTTTCGGATGTGGCAAAGCGTAAGACGGGAAGAACCCGAAATTTGGGGGTTAAGCCATCACTCTTTTATGTTTTACTTGGAGCACGCATGCCTGCAGTTTTAGTTGAGGCTTCATTTGTCACAAATGCTAAAGATGCCAAAATGCTTGGGTCTAAAAACGGTACAAAGGCGCTTGGCAAAGCAATTGGTGAAGCTGTTCTAGACTACCTCAAAGATTCTAAAGTGATGGGTCGACGATAAATGACTTCGAATAACTGGCAGGATCCGGAGTGGGGACGTGCGAGGGCTACTCAGCTTCGTAGTTCGGTTGATGCACAGAATCTGTTGGCCCGAAAAAGAATGTCCGAAGATTGGGATGGACTTTCAGTTGCTCGAAGCTTAGCCGACCATCGAGTTCAATCACTTCGATCTCACTTCGTGACAGTCTCCGAGGCTACTCAGATTCAAGAGCATCAGCGTATCTCCCTGTTGGTGACTGGAGGTCTTGGGCGAAACGAGATCTCGCCGTATTCTGATTTAGATTTAGTTTTAATTTGCGACAATCCGGACAGTGAGAAAATGCGCGAGTTTGCCAACGCCTTTTTCTATCCGCTTTGGGATTCTGGTTTAGATATAGGCCATGCGATTCGAAGGCCAGCAGATTTCTATGACCTGCTGCAGGAAGACCTGACGGTTCTTACTGCCTCTCTTGACTGGCGACCGGTTGCGGGCAATGGAGTTCTTTTACGAGAATTCAGCGATGGACTGAACGGCGTGCTGCGATCCGAGGAAGTCTTCGGTAAAATGCGGGAGACGATTGTTGGCTGGGCAGAAGGCGTTAATCACTCAACGCAGCACCGTTTAGAGCCTAATCTCAAAACAGGAACCGGTAAGCTAAGAACGCTTCACGAAACATGGTGGGCGTGTCGGTATCTGTGGCGTATCGGAGATTGGCGTGACCTTTTTCGTCGCGGGATTGTTGATCTGTTCGAGGTCGATACGTTGCAGTATGGGCATCGAGTGCTTCTCGAGGCTCGGCTGGCAATGCATTTTTGCGCAAACCGTCGGCTTGATGTTTTGACGACGGAGCATCAGCCTGAGGTAGCAGAGTTCATGAACGTTCTTGGTAATGACTCTGAGCCAGCTGCTGATTTACTACTGAAGGCGGTTTACCGGTGTGCAAAGGCGATTCGTGCTGCGGCCGATAGGCTGCTTGATGTTTGCTTAGAATCCATCGATTCCA
Organism: Deltaproteobacteria bacterium; assembly: GCA_018668695.1. Classification (NCBI taxonomy): domain Bacteria; kingdom Pseudomonadati; phylum Myxococcota; class Myxococcia; species Deltaproteobacteria bacterium. The sequence goes on along the minus strand of JABJBS010000152.1, from coordinate 8,217 downwards.
GTCCAGGTCGCGCCATAAAGACTCTAGCGTCGGTTCGAGAAGAGACAACTGAGATTGCAGGTAAGCTAGCGTTTTCGAATTCAGCGGTTAGCAGCCTCGATGCTGAAGCTATATTGACGATGCTCCGTAAGACCCAATTAGACGGTGTAGGGCTGCACTGGAGTGCCCGGTCTATTATCCAGGAAGCTGTTCCTCGCTTGTTTACGGTGAATGCTTGTGCGCTTCCGGTCAATATCGATTTGTTTATGGACCTTATTACTCATACGGGAACAAGCGGCGACGACTTAGAACGCTTGCACGAGTTTGGTATTCTCGAAAGAATGTTTCCTGCTTTTCGCCGAGTAACTGGCTTGGTTCAGCGTGATTTGTACCACGTGTACACCGTGGACGCGCACTTGATTTATACTGCTCGTCGGGCGCTTCAAGTCTTGGCCGGGGATTCGCCTGAGGATCCAGGTGACTTGGTGACCATGGCTTCTCGTATTGTGCGGCAGCATGTTTTGGTCGTCGCTGCTCTGTTTCACGACATTGGTAAGGGTCAGGGTCACGGGCATGCTGAACGAGGTGCGCGGCTTGCCCGGGAAGCTGCTGGGAATCTAGGCTGGAGTGCCGATGATACTGAAGATTTGGTCTTTTTAGTAGATCAGCATTTGGCGATGATGATTATTAGCCAGCGTCGTGACATGGAAGACCCGGAGCTTATCCAGCGTTTCGCAGTACAGGTGGAGAGCCAGGAACGATTGGATATGCTGGTTACGCTCTCCTATGTTGACGCTATCAGTACGGGTCCAGAGGCCTTTACGGACTGGAAAGCGGCCCTGCTTCGTGAGTTGTATCTTCGTACGAGGTTGGCTTTGCGAGCCGGGGCAGGTGATCTTGGATTAAATGAGAGGCGTTTGTGCCGCATCAACGAGCTTTGCCAAGGAGTCTCTGTCTCTTCTGGATTTCGAGATTTCTTAGGGCGCATGTCGTCCAAGCATGTCCTTTCTCACAGCCGTGACCTGCTTTTAGAGCATCAGATTACGCTTGAGACAGCGGAAGTCGAGGGCGCAGCGGTCCGCATTCATGGTAACCGTAAACGCAATCGATGGGAGATCGTTGTTGCTTGTGCTGACCGACCGGGACTTGCGGCAGACAACTCGCGCGTGTTTAGCGAGCTTGGATTGCAGATTATCGGTGCTCACATGGCCGTCACGAATGACGGTTATTCACTCGATACTTTCATCACTCGGGCAAGCCACTGGGACCAGCTTGAGCAGAAATCATTTCAGGCTAAGGTTTCGGAATCCTTGGTTGCAGCCGCACGTGGAGACTCTCGCGTGGGACATGATGAGGATTTCGGGAAATCTCGGTGGTACAAAGCTCCGTCGAAGAAACCGCGAGTTATCTTTGATCCTGAAGCAAGCGAGCGGCAAACCGTTTTGGATGTTCTGGCCGAGGCCCGTAACGGCTTGATGTTTGATATCAGTCAGGCGATTTTCGAAGGTGGAGCTACCATCGAGTCAGCACGGATGACCACGGAGGGTCGCCGGGCTATTCACTCATTTTATATCGTCGAGAAAGACACCGGGCTTGTATTGAGCACATCCCAGCAAGATCAGGTGCAAGCATTGATTATGGAACGACTGTCCTAAGGATTACCATCCTGCTGGGGATGAACCGTAATTGAAAAGTTCAATGATTTCAATACGTCTTGTCGCAATGCGTCGCTAGGAGTGAATTGTTATTTCAATGGATTCAAGGTACACTGTTTCGTGTCCGTCCGGGGTAAAGTTGTATAATTACGGAATATAGATACGCGATGAATAGTTGTATGTTTGCAGCTTATTCTGGCGTTTTAAGTCATGGAGGGGGAGACCAAATCCGATGGAGGATAAACAGCAGTATACAGAGAGCCTAGAACCGACTGTTCCTGTAGGGGATTTGAAAGACTCGTCAGTCTTTGACCCACCAAGGATGTCTGCGCGATTACCTCCTGGCTTATCGGCTGACCGGCTTCTAGATCTTGGCGCGGTTTATCAGGCGCTTGCGGGTGATTCGGTTGTCGATTCCACCCGTAGTTATTTTCAAAACCGCTCAACGGTTGAGCGATTTTTGAGACTCTGTTGTTTTGATACGGATAATCCCATCGAGATGGCTTCTGTAGACGCGTTGCGCGCTGAGGCCGTGACATACTTGAGTGATCTCCACGGATATCAAATCCCATTGGAAGTTGCGCGCCCCAAACACATATACGATTTGTTTCTTACCGCATCGGCCGGTAATTCGGAAAGCAGCCGATTCGCCTGCATGATTTTGAAGGTGATGCATATCTTGTATCACATCAGCTCACGAGAGCTTGTTTTCAATATGCGAATCTCTGAGGCTGAATTACTTTCCCGGCTCAACAGTAAGGTTTTTCGTGTTATCGATGAAATGCGTGCTGAGGGAATAACGGTTTGTGAATTTGCGGCGGGCAAGAAGCGGCGCTCTTCAATCACAACGAAGCTTCTGGCAAAGCGCGATACAGTTGCGACCCATATTTTCGATAAGCTACGGTTCCGAATCGTGGTAAAAAGTCGCGACGATTTAATCAATGCGCTTATCTATATCATGCGTAATCTGCTGCCTTTTAACTTCGTAATGCCTGGCCAAAGTGAGAACGGGATTATCACCATTGATGACGTAACCCGTGTTTTTGGGGTGGAGCCTAGCTTCTTAAAAAGTTTTTGGGGCGATACGGGTGTACTGGTCAAAGAGCAAAAGGAACTTGCGACTCACGAAAATGAATTCAGTGGTCCAGGTTACCGCTGCGTGAACTTTGTTGCAGAGATTCCATTACGACTGGACGATATGGGAGTTGAAGCCAGTCCTGCGATCGGGGCGGTTGAAACTGAGATTCAGCTTGTTGATGCGATGACTGAAAAAGCGAATAGCCGGGGTGAAAATTCTCACGAACGTTACAAATCTCGCCAGAGGGTACACGTTCGCAAGCGCCTTGAAGGGATTGATTCACTTCAAGCAAGACTTCCTCGGTTCGAGGATATCGATTAAGAACTTTGGCTTGGCCTAGCCATTCTTTATCCGCAATCAGAACGCAGAAAAGCACCCCGGCTCGAGAGGAGCCACGGGGTGCTTTATCACTGAATAACGAACCTGCGTTTTATGCGCGGGCTGCGTTCATGCCTTTAACGAGGCGTGATACGCGTCGAGATACTGTGCGCTGGTGATAAACACCTTTAGTCGCTGCCTTACGCAATTCGCGTGTCGCGGCTGCTAGTTTAGTTTCAGCTGCTTCATTCTCTCCGGCGGCTACTGCTTCGCGGAATGAACGAACTGCTGAACGCACACGGCTTTTGACCGCGTGGTTGCGCTCTGTGCGCTTAATAGATTGACGAGCGCGCTTTGCTGCTGACTTATGATTTGCCACGAGTTACTCCTATTAACTATCGACTCTTGAGCCGAACGAACCATGGACTGCCAATAACACTTGGGTCATCGGACGCGCGGAATACTGGAGGCTCTCCAAAAAGTCAACCCAGTCAAGCATCTAGAAGGATCGTCGGCACAAACAACTGTGGATAACTCGCAAGCTCGTATACCTAAGTGACGAATCAATTAAAAATGGTCCGAAGGTTATGTAGGTGTCTGTTATTATTGTTCTATTCTGGAACTGTTTGGGATTGGTCCGCGATGCCGGGCTACGGAAGGTCATTTTTTGAACGAAGATATCCACAACCCATCCACAGGAGGGTGTGGTTAATTTATCTGAGTCGGAGGATGAACCGGTACAAATGAAGGTGGTTCATCAAAGTAGTCGCTTGGCGTCTTCCCATAGGACGTTAAGACGGTCAATACCCAGTTCCCGAAGGTTTTTACCCGTACTCAGTGCGCTCTGTTCTACGTGGCGAAATCGTTGATGAAATTTATTGATCGCGCCTCGCAGTGCATCCTCAGGATCAAAGCCTATGTGACGCGAGTAATTGACGAGCGAGAATAGAACATCGCCAAGTTCTTCTTTAATTGAGTCCCGGTCTTCTGGGCTGTCCAGAGCCTCTCTCAATTCGGTCCATTCCTCGTTGTACTTCTCCAAGGGTCCGGTGGCGTCAGGCCAATCAAACCCTATCCCGGACGCCTTTTCGCCGGTTCGGTAGGCTCTCAAGAGGGCCGGGAGATGACTCGGGAGACCGTCCAAGACACTTGAACGTTTTTTGCCTTCTTTGCCTTTTCGCTCTTTGGCCTTTATTTCCTCCCAGGTTTCGGCAACTTCTTTGGCGGTTTTGGCACCTGCATCGCCGAATATATGGGGGTGACGCCTTACGAGCTTGCTGCGGATACCATCACAAACCTTAGCGACGTCGAAAAGGTCGGTTTCTTGTGCAATTTCCGATTGAAACACGACTTGAAGCAAGAGGTCGCCGAGCTCTTCGCAGTGTTCCTCGGGGATTCCAGACTCAATGGCCTCAAGGGTTTCGTAAGTTTCCTCAAGTAGATAGGTTTTGAGGGTTTCAAAAGTCTGTTCACGGTCCCATGGGCAGCCATCTGGTGCTCGTAGGGTCGCCATGGTCCGACAAAGTTCTGCAAATGCCTGACCTGCTTTTTCGAATCTGTCCATAATCATCCTCCGATAGCGAGGGATTAACATAACCGTGCCCAATGTGAAATTGCGCATTAATGCTTCCATCAGGTACCCGGCAAAGTGTATGAACGGAGTCAATCGTAAGGGCTGGAGTTATGTGTATGGCGTCGCGTGCCGTCTCAAAGAAAATGCTGAGCCAGCTGGAGTCACACCGATACTTTGTGCTCGCTGTTCTCTTATGCGTTTTCCCGTCTCAAACGGTGTCGGCACAATCGCCGGCGGTTCCCGAGCAAACTACAGGCTATCAAGGTCAGACAACGCCAGCGAACCTGGGTGAAGGCAAAACCTCAGCCGGCGATGGCCAGTTGACGTACGAAAATGTTGAAGAAGATTTCCCTGAGCCGGAGGAAGGCTTCGCCTCTGAAGGGCTTGATAAATCAGGCTTCAAAGAAATTTGGGCGCAACGTGGCCTAGCAATGCAGCGAGGAGATAGGTCGCAGGAGTATCGATTACTTTCACAGCTTCAACATAAAAAAGACGCAGCGGGTTGGCCTAACCTGTTCCAGTACGGCCAGGTGTTGGCGCGCGAAGCAGTGAAGGCTCAAGCTGACGGATCATCTGCCGCGGCCTATGAGCGAGCCTCTGCAGCTATTGCACTCGCACCGCAACACCCAGGAGTCCAGGCAATAGCCGGAAAGGTTCTTGTCATGGCCCCTGAGCGACGGCTTGAAGGTGCCGCTGCACTTGGACGCTCCTTGTTTTTGAGTGTTACCGAGCCGGCCCACCAACGTGTTCGCGGTGGTCAGCTTCTGATCGCGCTTTGGTTAAGTGTACTTTGCGCCAGTTTACTCTTTGGTTTCATCATGGCGCTGCGCTCTTGTGGTCGTATGCATACAGCAGTTCTCGATCGGTTGCCGAGCGGCACTCCCAACTTCCAAGCGGCCTTGGTCGTCATTCTGCTCCTTGCAACACCGGTTTTGTTTGGCTTCGGAGTTACTCTGTCTTTGGTTTGGTGGCTAACATTCTCGGGTTTTTGGATGCGTCAGCCTGAACGCCTCGCAACAGTTCTTGTGCTGATCTGGATGACTTTGTTACCGCTCACACTGCCTTTTGCTCTCGGTCATCTGCATTACCCCGGCTCGGAAAGTGAACTGGTTTACATGGCTGGGCGGGATATGGGCAATGAGGCTTTAGATGTTCGCCTCGACAACATCCAGGATCCCAGTCCGCGGATTCTCTTTTTACGCGGAATGCGTGACTATTGGCGTGGGGATACAGGCGCGGCATTAACCATCATGGAGCAGGCGGCTCTTATGCCCGAGGCTGGGGCCGAAGTATTCACAGCGCTTGGTAATCTCAGGTTTCGAGACGGGCAGAAGACCAGGGCGATTCAATCCTATGACAAGGCTTTGGCAATAGACTCGAATCGAGTGGTTGCCCTGTTTAACAAATCTCGGGTTCTCTACAAGATGGCGGATCATTCGATGGCAGGCGCTGCTCACGAAGCTGCGTCCGATATCGACTTGGCCATGGTGACCCGCTTAAGTGAGCGAGCACAGGATGCGGATATGTTTTTCGTCGCCGACGAGCCTATCGCGGGAAGCCTGCTCAGCGTTGGTGCCTGGGATATGCAGGTCGACGATAATGTTGCCGATTCATTTTGGTCCCGATTTTCTCCTTATGAACGATTACATAGCGCTCTCCTGGGCTTAGTCGGGCTCTTGCTTGCGTTTATTACGCTGTTTGCAAAACAGACTTTAGAACGAGCCGAAGATCGAAGCCGAGCGAAAGGGTTTGTTCGCAGCCGTGCCACTGACCACTTGGAGCCCGTCGAGAGGTCGGTGCAAATTAGGAAGCAAATCAGAGAGCACCGCCGACAGGCAAGACTGCGGCGTTTACGGCGCGTTCTTGGTCTTATAATGGCAGGCGGAGCGCACATGGTTTACGGGGCTCCTTTAAGTGGTCTTCTCTTTTCCTGCATTTTCGTAACGAGCATGCTGCTGTATTTGGTTTCGATTGATTTGTTGCCGGCGCTCATCCGTTTCGATGACGCCGCTCTTTCTCTTTTTGGGATTCCTTTGGGGGTCTTTGTGGTTGGTGTCTACATTCTTTCCATCCTGATGCGACCTGAGGAGGACTGGTAGATATGGCTCTCAAAGGAACGCTCAAAGATTTCGGGATTGCAGATATTCTCCAGCTTATCGCGCAGCAGGCCAAAAGCGGCGAGCTAAGCGTGCGCACGCGCGGCCAGCAGGTCACAGTCTGGTTTGTAGGCGGGAATATAGTCGGCGCAGAAGAGAATGGCCGAATCCAAAAAGATATGCTTGGCAGCATGATGGTGCGAGCCAACGAACTGACTGAGGCGGAGCTGGATTACTGTCTCGAGATCCAACGAAGAACTGGGCGCCGACTTGGCGAGATTTTACTCGAAGCCACCAATGTCTCGGTGGAAGGGCTACGCGATTTCGCAGAGCTTCAAACAACCGAAACAGTTTACAAGCTCTTCTTGTGGGAAACCGGGCAGTATTCGTTCAGCCAGCAGGAATCAGACGATGTAAATAATCGGGGCGTATTGATTTCGGGTGAGCACATATTGATGGAAGGTTTTCGTCAGCTTGACGAATGGCCTTTGATTCGTCGTCAAATTCGTAGCTACGCTCAGACTTACGTCCGCATTGGTGAATTGCCGCGACTTCAGGAAGCTGAACGTATTGTCAACGGCCCAGTTGATTTCGAAACAACCCTTTTCCAGAGGGTAGAGCGTGCTCAAAAAAATGCACGTAATATCGGCCCCAATGAGCGCAAGGTCTTTGCGCTCATTGCACCCGGCCATGATGTGCAGCGTATCATCGATCTATCTCGATTAGGTGAGTTCGAAACCTGTCGAGCTATTTGCCATTTGCTTAGTTCAAAGCTTATCGCCCCAAGTGACAGTGTTAAGGCCCTGCGTAACCCCACGGCTGAAGCAACGGTTGGTGGAATTATTCGACGCCAACGGTCTGCATGGATAGGCTTGGTGGGTGTAATGCTTGTGACCGCCGGTGTAATCGGTTTACTGGTCAAAAACCCGGGACCAATCTGGGTGGATATTGAAACATTTTTAGCAAAGGTGCAGGGTCAACAGGGTCATCAAGATACCCGTTTGCTCGAATTGGTGTCTGGAAATCAAGTGTTACACATTGAGGCGGCTTTAGAATTATACCGTACTCAGTATCGCAATTATCCCGATTCACTTGCACGATTAGTCGAAGTTGACCTTTTAAGGCCTCGGGATTTGAATTTTCCGTGGGAAGAACCGTTCTATTATCAGGCCACAGCGAGCGATTATAGGCTCTTGCGGCCACTGCGGTAATAAACTCGTAGGAGTAAAGACATGAAGAAGAAGATATTACTCACAGGTCTGTGCCTGTTTTGGTTAGCAGGCTGTGACCTGGTTGGCGAGGACGACCCGGGTGAAAATACCGACCCCTGCTTGCTGGATCCAGCTTCTTGCGAAGCCGTGGAGAGTGGAGAATTTGGTACCGTAACGCTGGAATCAACGTCGACCGACGATGTCTTCTTAGTATGGGTTCAGTCCGTGCCGACTACGCCATCCGTTGCAGACAACTACATTACGTTCAGCCTTGATGGCGGCGGTGGTAGCGCGTCGGCTCTTACGG
>JABJBS010000151.1 GCA_018668695.1 Deltaproteobacteria bacterium | reverse complement strand
GTATTGAGAATAAGGTCGAGGAGTTTATCGGCGACGGTTATAGACAGCCCGCGAGAAGAATCGACCCCGCATTGCTTTAAGGCCAAGACCTGCGCCGGTTCACCGCCAAACTGAGGCCCTGGTGTGCTAATGGATACAAGGAATGCGAGCTGCCTCACCTGTAGCCAGCGCAGAAAGCCGACCGCCGTGCCCATCGCCCGGATGAGCATAAAACCTCGGGCACCGAGAGCAATAAGAATCAATAGATTCAACGCAACCAGCGTCACCGCATCCATTGCGGTAATTTCACCGAGCGCTGTCCACGCTGCCTTAAAGTGAGCCACATCCACTTGGGTGATACTGACCATAACGCACGCGACAAGCGAAATACCTAGGGCCCAAAAAGTCTTCATAACTTATTCACACCCATGGTTCGGAAATAAAGAGCATCGTCTTGTTTCATGATAGACCAAAGCCCACTGCCCAGCCATGCGACCCACGTCAGCGCTCCGGTCAGCAAAAATATCTCCATAGAGACGAGAGGGGTATTGCCTAAAACCAAATAAGCCAAACATAGCCAGGCTAAGGTTCGGGCAAAGAGGCCCAGTGCTGTTAGGAGACAAAGCGCACTCAACCACCATGGCAAAGACGAATAGAGACCAAGTGCCAAAATCACCCCAATAAAGACTCGGGCACCCACGCTGCCGTAGTGTCGGGCAAAACGCGAGGTACGTGACCACCCAAGATTGGCGCGGGCATCGCCAGGCTGGACCACACCACTTACGTAGAGCCAATCTCGAACAAAACACAGAAGAAGCAAGAATAAACCGAAGCTCGCAATAATCGACAGAATCTCACTGGCTGCCCCTGGATACAACGCAACCGTCAGAAGGCACATGTGAACGCCTGCAAAGTAGCGGTTGTGCAAGCTTTGCATCATCCTGTCACGGAAAACTTCACGCCCCATTCTCTCTCGAAACCACATGCCAAAATGAAAAAGAAAATAGACAAGTGACAGTAGTAAATAATACGGCGGCAACGTTTCAATAAATATTGCCGCAATACTGGCCACCAACATACCCATGGCGTCCACCTGGTTTTCGAGCCTTGCACCCATAGCTGAAACTGTTTGAGTCCACCGGGCCGCCGCGCCATCCAGAGCATCGCCGATAGCCACCAGGCCGTAGGCGCCAAAAAAGATAAACGGTTCGCCTTCAAATGTCGCAAAACAAGAAACAGCACCAAAAAGGAAGGCCACTGCAAGGCCCCGCATCCACGTGACCCAAAACCCTCCTCCCAGTGATTTTATAGGACCTTGTGTTCCCACGTGAAAATGTAAATTCGCCCAGCACCAGCCACTAAGATAAAAAGCATAGAACAGGGAAGCGTAAAGACCCTCGTAGCTACCGTAGTGACTAAAGATAGAACATAAAACCAAAACGCCCAGCAAGATGGCCCCGACAAGGCTCAGCTTCAGCGAGTGGTCGTTTAGATATTGCCCATTGAACTCGCTGTTCATGGTAATCTCAGCAGCGAGGCAGGCGACACACCACGCGGTTTATAAATTCCGACTGCCGCATTTTCGTTACCGGGATCGTAAGAAAGTAACTGTGCTAGCAAACTAAACAACCCTTCATGGTAAAGAGGTTCTCGAGAACCAGGCTTGAGGCCCGCGACAAAGCCGAATTCCGTGAGGCTGTCCAGCCCTTGAACGCCTCTGCTGATCAAGTGAATGGGTACGGCAGCGTCTTTTGTTGGCAGTACGGGCGGCTGATGGTCACCCACAATGACAATCAAAGCGTTTTGAGATTCTAGACTCTCGATAAAATTAAGAATGACCCCCCACTCGTAAGTGATAGCGCGCTGAAAACATTCTAGGCTGATGCAGTTTTGCGGCTGCCCAGACAACCGAGCTTTCAATTTTGACCAGACTCCACCATCATCGGCGGTTCCATTCGCCGGCTCCCCCAAGCTATGCCAGTCCTTTTGAAGACCCGGCCCCGGATTCCAAGGAACGTGAGTGGAAACGCCAGTAAACATCATAAGATTGGGACTCGACGCTTCGTTCTGAATTCGTTCAGCGGCAAAACCAAGCGCATACTGGTCGGGAACGACACCCCAACCCCAGCGGCTTCCATGATAATTCAAGTCGGCGAAATACAATGTATGGTCGTAGCCCCAGGGATTGGACACCGGGCGTCCGGGACGCGTTCTATATCCGGCCTGCACTGCCCAGGTCGTATAGCCTCGCTCCCCAAGAAACCCAGGGAGGCCGTATGCGCCTGATTCGTAGAGCTTGGTGTAGAGATGCTGATTCTTAACCTCAATACCGCTTAGCAGCGTTGAAGTGGCCTGCCAGCTCGCGCCTCCAACGACGGGCGAGATACTCGCTTGGCTGTGCGTGAGATACCCTAAGCGCTTAAGGCTCCCAGACATGTTATCCATCAATGCTTGGTGACCCTCACGCAGCAATTTGTTTTCGAATAAAATAGAGCCATACGATTCCACGACCAGAATATAAATATCGGGCGTTTGTTGAAGCTGAATGGGTGCCATTTGGTCTTTAACGCTTGGCGCTTCTGGCTCTGATGCCAGCGCTTGCATCGCGTGCTGCATCTCAACTGAGCGAACTGCATTTGCCTTTAGCCGGGCAAAAGAAGACTGTACCAGCGCATCGCGAAGTACCGGGCTGCGCTCCGCGATAAGTCCGCAAAATAGAATACTTACAATGACCCAAACCCTTAAACAAACAGGCGATGTGGCATCTTGGTGCCACTTCGACATTACAGACAAGGCTTTGAGGTTCACCCACAGTAAAAGTGAGCTGAGGCCTGCAGCTAAGACAAAGGTTGTAAATGCACCACCGGGCAAGAGGTCGAGAGCAAGGTTCAAGCCATCCCAGATCAGGAGCACGTCGTTGTAAAGAACCGGCATCCGGGAGAACGCCCGGAGAATAAACACATCGTAGACTTCGAGAACGAACGAGGCGCTCAAGCAGACCGCGACCAGTCGCTGAAGCCATCGAGCTTTTCTCAAGCCCAATGCGAACATCAATGAGACGCCCACGAGAAGTTCGGCGCTCAGCCACAACCTGGCAAAAATTTCTCTTTTGCCTGCCCCAACGGCACTGATATCGCCAAGTGGTAGCGCTTGTGAGGGCAGCAGAATCAGAGCCTGCAAAAGCCCAGACACAATCATCACACGAGCTAAGAGCGCCTTATTGCTCAGTTTCTCTTGGTCACTCGGCAAGCCCACTCTCCGCGTCAGCTGTTTTACCCGGCAAGCACCTGGAATCAATAACATTTTCCATGAGTGCAAAGTTTTAACACTTTGGAGCAACAATTGCCCAGAAGAGCCGAGAATAATCAAGTATCGGCAAGCTTACTCAGCCAATAAAACAGACCACGGAGACAACCATGCCAAGAATAGACACACCGACAAGCCCGATTGCCTCTCCACAATATGCGTCTGCTACCGCATCGTCTCTACAAAGAGCCGTCGACTCAGGTGACTTTGAGCAGGCGCATGCTGTACTGGATGAGATCACGGCGCGCCTTGAGACAAATCCAGGTTCGCTCAGGAGGCCCGAACTCCGTGAGCTATGCCTTGAGATGCCGGACGTTATTGCAAAGGCTGAGAAAGCGGATGAATGGTCTCTTCTTCAAAAGATATTGGGGTTCCTCGCGCTCGGCATTCCATTTTTAGTGGACTACTTGAACGAGAACGAAATGGAAAAAGTCCAGCGACTCGGACATGACCTCCAAGGGAAATTAGAGACCGAGAAAAACGACCTTGAGATGTTTGACCGATACGGGTCGAGTGATGCGTTTAAAGACGCGCTCGAGGTTACCGGCGATACCAGCCCCAACGGAAAGAATCGCTTTGCAGCATCGGTGATGGTTCGCCTCAAAAAGAAAGGGCTCATCGAGGAAACTGCAAAACTAAGCACGCCACTGCCTGCCGATGTCCTGGCCCGCGTGAATCAAGATACCGATTTCGCCGCTTCATCTCCCGCCATCAGTACCTGGTCGGGCTTACTTGAAAATTTATCGACCGATGTTACTGAGAATGGAAACTACGACATCCATGCATTGACGCTGCAACGTTTCATTCCAAACTCAACCCAACAGACAATTCTCAATGCGCTAACCGCCAACCTTACGGCCAATGAACTGGAAGTCGGCTTAGCCGGTGTTGGGCTCAAAGCTAAAGTTCTTAATGCACAGGCCACAGCATTAACCGCGCCCAAAGCTTTCGGGTTAAGCGGCGCCACAAACATGGACAAAGCAAAGCAGCAGTTTGTATTGCGCATGGGAATGATATTCGCCGACGTCAACCACGATGGAGACCTCAACGATTCAGATACTGTCACGTACCTCAACTCAACAGGGAAAACCGAAACCACACGCTACGACAAGCTCCCAAATGAACTCAAACGACTCGTCAAATTCAACATGGCGACCGCTTCAGTGTGTGAGCAGTACGCAACGCAGCCAAGCCATCAACGAATGCGGTTCCCGGCCTGGAATTCTTCTACCGGGCGCGGTGCACCAGAGCGAGTCAATGAAAGTGTATGGAGCGTTGGCAAGACCACCTCAGGCAGTATTAGCTGGGAGCTTCAAAGCAGCGTAACGCCGGACGTCGCAGTTAGAGATATCCTGGGAACTGGCTCCAGCAAGTACACCACCGAATGTGCTCACGGACGAACGATGCTGCGACTCAATGGACTCCTAGAGTATTACCGAACTGAATATGGCGATGGTGAAGGCACTTTTCGGTTCAACCGGCTCTTCGCTAAGGATGCTTCTTCAAGACAAGCTGCGCGGGAATACATCGACGGCTTCAATGCTTCCAAAGAAACGAACCCAAGCTTATCCTGGGCCGATTACTCAACAGAGACGCCTCTACCTCGCATGGAGTATTCGCTTACCGTCAGCCGGCATAATATCTTTGGTTCCAATGAGACACCGGTAAGCGCATGGAACGATGTCACGGGTGAATCGGCCGCAGGTAACAACGGCTACTTCCACAACTACGCCGTATCCATTGAAGGCGTTAACATCGGTTACGTAGGTGAAAACGTTATCGACCTTGGTTTTAAAAATGGCCGGCGACGCTATTGGGGTCACCCAGGCGGCATTCAACAAGAGAGCCAGTGGCAGCATGAACTGGCCAGCGGACGCATCCCAATCCAAACCATGTCTGACTACAAGCAATACTACTCTATTGCGGACCAACAACGCTCCGTTAAGGCGTGGGCGTCGCGCCAAATCGACGAGGTTGAGAAGGATATTGGGTCACTGGAGTCGGACAAGCCCGCGAGCTGGGAAACTCAAGTCAGCCAGAAGCGAGAACGAATCGAAGAGTGGCATTCGATGAGTGCAACACTCACCGCACTCTTTGGCAGTATAGACACTGCTAAGCTCGGCACCATTCAAGCATTTCTAGACAGTTCTGGCATGATGACCGAACCTGCAGATCTTAAGCCACTCGTTGATTGCTACACGGATAAG
>JABJBS010000150.1 GCA_018668695.1 Deltaproteobacteria bacterium | reverse complement strand
GTATCTTTCGTGCGGTTGGCTTGAAAAGAAGTGTGTCTCACGTAAAAGCATCGGTCTTCAGACGCATCGCGATCCATATAGCAAAGCGCACAGATTCTATTCTCACCGAGTGCATCCCATTGATGGTTCCAAAACCACATACGATTCTCTGTCTGTATTTCATTGTTCACGCAGGCTTGATGGGCTTGTTCTTTGCCGCAACCGGATAGAAGTGGCATCGCGAAAATGACTGCTACGAATAAGAGATGGGATGGTTTCATGGGGTCCTCCAGTTCAAAACTATAGCCTATGTTGTCATGTCTCTCGACCTAAGATCGAGGCAATCGACAGGTTCTAAGGAGATAGACGTGTGCTGAGGCAAATTTATTCCCGAGAAGGGGCTGTGTAGTCAAACTGACTACTTCTTGAGGCCCAAGGTTTTGAGAAGTTCGGGCAAATGCTTTTGGACCCGAGACTGCCCTATTTGAGCGCCTTTTTGCATCAGCGATGGAACCACGGTGATGGCTTTTTGTCCCGTTGGTGTTTTGTAAAAGGCTATCAGGTCTTGGAGCTCTTTTTCCGAAAATGCTTCAACATAGATTTGAATGAAGTCATCCTTCAGTGCAGCCCAACCCACATATTTTTTGAAAAACGCTTGAAGTGCCTCACGGTTTTGAGCTTTTGGAGGCAGTCTACCGAGCATGGCGTCGACCATATTGGTCGTCGACTGTTGCGTGAGCTTATCCATACTCATCATATTCAGAAGCTTCTCGGCCGCCTGGTAGCTCGGCGTTGTTTTGGTGTCTGCGGCAAAGGCTGTGGCGCTAGAGACGCTAACGAGAATCCAGAGGGCAAACGTTCGAGTAGGTGACATCGTGGGTTCCTTGGTTTGTTTCAAAGTTTGGTGATTGAATATGAAGGCAACCTGCTCTTGTGGCAAGAGCTTGAACGGCTAGCGGTTGAGCTTGTAGAGCGTCCGCTCCCCGGATACACCTTTGAGCTCAAAAGAGCCTGCTTCTGAAGCTTTGTCTTCGGGAAGGTAATCACAGACTTCACCAGACACATAGACTTCGCCAGGATCACAATGTCCTTCTATTCGAGAAGCCAAGTTAACCGTGGGACCGATGGCGGTGTAGTCGGAACGCATTTCGCTGCCAAAGTGCCCAACCACAACGGGTCCGTGGTGTATCCCGATACGCATTTGAAGTTCTGGGATTTCATCTTTGCTCCAGGCTTCATTGAGGTCGACCATAGCCTCTTGCATTCGCATGGCACAGTCTGTGGCCTTTTGAGCCTGGATTTCTGGGTCCATGGTATTGGGGGCACCGAAAATAACCATGATGGCATCACCAATGAATTTATCTACAGTTCCGCCGTGTTCAAAAATCACGTTGTTCATACAGTGTAGATACTCATTGAGAATACGCGCCATTTTGACGGAGCGCAGCTTGGATGTAAGCGCGGTGAATCCGACAAGATCTGAAAACAAAATAGTGGCCGAGATACTCTTCGGTTCAGTATCGATTTCGCCGCCTGAGCTGAGCACTTCTTCAATGAGCGGCGGTGGTAAAAAGCGCTGAAGCAACTTGCGCGCATAGTCTTGCTTAACTTGCTCATCCGCGTTTTCTTTACGTCTCTCTTCTAAGAGAGTTTTTACGGAACCTGTAACTTCTTGGTCATTGAAAGGTTTACCAAGGTAGGAATCAACTCCGATTTCTTTGCCTATCTGACGGCTGGCTTCATCCGTCTTCGTCGTAAGCATAATGAAACGGGTGTGGCTTAGGTTGGAAGTGGCTCGAATTTCTTTGATGAGGTCGGGTCCAGCGGTATGCTTGAGATCCCAATCGGTAATGATGAGGTCGGGTTTGATTTCTTGGGCTTTAAGTAACCCTTCACGACCATCTCCTGCGGAGTGAATGGTACAGCCTAATCGTTCAAGTGTTCGCCCAATTAAGGCTCGCATGGCCTCAACGCCATCGATAACCAGTACATCAAAGCCTTCATACTGTCCGTCGCTTTCATCATCCATATCGAAATCGAAGTCGTCGAATTCATCGAGGTCATCTTCTTCAGCCAGTATATCCGCGAGCATCCACTGTTTGGCTTCGAAGATGGAACCGGAGTCTGTTTGTGGCGTCGTTGTTTGTTGGCATTCGTAATAGAAGGTCGCGCCTTCACCCAGCAACGTGTCAACGCCAACGGTTCCGCCCATGCTTTTCGCGAGTTTTTGGACCAGAACCAATCCGATGCCAACGCCTTCGTTTTCACCATCCCCGCCTTCGTAGCTTGCACTGAAACGGTTGAAAATGGTGGGAAGATGCTCAGGAGCGATGCCTGGCCCATTGTCGCGGACAAAGCATCGAACTGCTCCATTCCACTCCAAAAGTCCAAGCTCGATATTCACATCCATGCGGGTGAACTTCAGAGCATTTGAAAGATAGTTAAAAACGATTTTTTCAAGGCTCTCTATATCTGCTTCGATGTAGATATCTTCGAGTGCCGTTTCGTCCCAGGGATCTCCATTGAATGTGAGTGCGAGATTCACTTGGCGATCAGCGCAGACATCTTTGAAGTAGTCCCCACAGTCACTCAAGAACTCGGTGAGATTCACCGGGCCTATAGAAAGAACTTTTTCTTCAGATGCTAGGAGCTGTAGGTCCCGAGTTTGAGTGATGATTCGTAAAAGTCGGTAAGCATTTTTGAGTGCTGTATCGAGATTCTTGGATTCGGGGTTGGAGATATGCTCCTCTTTAAGGGGGCCAATGATAGACGAGAGCGGTATTTGTAGCTCCCAAGCGACTGTCTTAATAAATTTGAGTCTTTGCTGCCCTGCTTCAGCCAGTTGTGCATTTGCACTCTGTAGCTCTTGGGAGACCGTCGCTTTTGTGTTGAGCGATGCTGCAAGTCTCTCAACAAGACTCTTAATAACTTTAACAGCAAGGAAGCCGTGGCGTCTGACCCGTCTTTGAAACGTGGGCCAATCCATCTCCATCAACTGTACATCTTCGAGAGCTCGAACGGTTGCAGTTCGGGGGGCCTCGGTGATGAGGCTTATCTCTCCGAAGAAGTCGCCTTTTTGGAGTGTTCCTAAAGCCTGGTCCTTACCGAGAAACTTTTTGGTAACCGTCACGCTTCCTTGGTGGATAATATACGCAGTGGTTCCAGGGTCGCCCTCTTTTAGGATAACCTCGCCAGCACTAAAGCTCTGGATGCGTTCTTCGGAATCTTCGCTCATATTTGCGGTGGCGTTATGCCTCTCCTAATTCCTCATGAACCAAGGTGTGTGGCCCCTGAGCGAAGGCTTTTTCGATTGCGATGGTACAGGCGGCAATGAGATCTTCAGAATGCACGCGTTTGTTTTGTGTAGGGCTGGCTGTAGCTGTTCCGAGGCACAGACTCACAGTTAGCGCTTTTCCATCATGTTCAAACGGTTG
Source organism: Deltaproteobacteria bacterium (assembly GCA_018668695.1). Taxonomy (NCBI): domain Bacteria; kingdom Pseudomonadati; phylum Myxococcota; class Myxococcia; species Deltaproteobacteria bacterium. The sequence goes on along the minus strand of JABJBS010000150.1, from coordinate 14,406 downwards.
CTCTTTAACGGCCTTTAGAAGTTTTTGAAAAGCTAGCTGAGCGTTGTCTTCCGTAACCTCGGGAATAATCACTGCAAAGACTTCGTCCGTAAACCTCGCCACCACATCGTTTTGTCGCAAATAACTTTTCATGACAGAGGCGCAGCCTCGAAGGATGTGCTGTTGGCCTTCGGAGCCGTGTTCGGTTGTGATATTTTGGAGTTGGTGAATACGGACCAGTCCAACGGTAAGACAGCGTCCGTACCGTTCAGCACGGCCGATTTCGGCGCTCAAGCAACTGTCGAAGTGTCGGCGATTAAAAGCACCGGTGAGCGAATCGATGGTGGTGAGCTTGTAGAGCTCTTCATGAAAGCAAGCTTCGGTCGCGTTTCGAAAAGTAAACTGAAAAACAGCTGAACCAATTTTTACGAAATCTCCATCTCGTAATTCACTTTTGGCAATGGGTAACTCGTTGATGAGTGTTCCATTGGTGGACTTCAGGTCCTGAATGAATATGCGCTCTTTTCTTCGGACGAGACGGCAGTGTTTACGCGAAACACCCCTGTCGGGAACTACCACGTCATTTTCTGGGACGCGCCCAAGAATGATTTCATCTTTTTCAATAGGAAAAGTTTGACCGAGCAGTTTCCCGGCAAATGCTACAAGACAAGGCGCTGTTGAGCTGGCTTCTTCAACCTGATCGGAGATTGCCTCCATCATTTGGGTTTGTTCAAAATCATCAGCCACTTACAACTCCCCATACTGGCTAGAGATTATAATGAACTCTAACGGTAGCCCGAGTTAGGAACAACCTTAAACATGAAAATGTAATAAATTCAGAGGAGTAGACTAATGTTAAGGGGTTCTGCATCGAGTTAATGAGCACGGTGCTTATGCTTGGGTGAGACAGACAATTCTGTAATTTAGACCGAAGAGGATTAGCTTATGGATTTGTTGCTGTCTTCCAAGTCCCGACAGGCGTTATGAGTCGAGAACGTCGTAATATATACATTTAAGGTTGAGGTTGATTTGATGAGGCATTTCAGTTTTCAGGTCACCCAACGAATCCCGGTGCGCCAAGAGGTAGCTTTCAAATGAAAGCTGGGATGGACCCGTTTTCGGGAGCGCTGGTATTTAAGCCCACGAAGTGGCTGGCGAAGCCGGCGGGTTATCAAATGGTCGGGCTCAAAGGTAAAATGACTGGTAGCAATCTTATCTCGGGAACCGTGACCGGAGCACCAGGTTGCCCTGCTTCGTACCGACCATAGCCCAGCATCCCTGATACATTGTAACGATATTTCGAATCCAACATGTGCCGTACAGGTTCTTAAAAGCGGCAAAAGCCCAGCGTCGATTATCCACTGCGACTGAGGGTGACAAATGGCCATAGTCGTGATTTAGCCCCGCTTAGATGACTGAAGAGCACGAGGAACAGGCTTTTGATATTGAGGTTCTTCACCGCGACGAGGATATTGTTGTGGTGAATAAGCCCTCGGGCTTGCTGGTTCATCGAGGCTGGGACAACGACAAAGTGGTCGCCATGACCCTGGTTCGTGATTTGGTCGGTTGCCATGTATTCCCCGTTCATCGGCTGGATCGACCTACAAGCGGTGCATTGATTTTCGCCCTCCATAAAGATGCAGCTCGTGTTCTGTCGCAAAGCTTCGAAGCTGGAACTGTTCGAAAGGGATACTTGGCGTTGGTCCGCGGGATCACTCCGGATGACGGGTTGATTGATAACCCTGTCCCAAAGAAGCCGAAAGGTCCGAGGGTTGATGCGGTCACCCGCTACAGGAGAATCTTTACCTTCGAAAGGTATTCACTGGTCGAAGCGTGGCCGCAAACCGGGCGATTACATCAAATACGCAGGCACCTAAAGCACATTACTCACCCGTTGATTGGTGACGTTAACTACGGCAAAGGCGACCAGAATCGGCTTTTTCGTGAGCGCTTTAGTTTGAACCGCTTGGCTCTGCATGCGGCATGCATCTCTTTTAATCATCCGGTTAGCGATGTGCTCGTGGAGATTCAAGCTCCTATGCCAGTGGATATGGCTGGCCCCTTGACGCAAATGGGGGTTCCCAATGAACTTCTGAGCCTGGCATCGACTGGGTCAGGGAGTCTTGAGCCTTTTGTAGCCGGCGGGTAAGATTTTCCCATGGTGCTGCGGCAATGTGTCTTCCGGCTGACAGGCCATCACGTCCACAAAATGGCCTTTTGGTTTTCCGGCCTCAAGCGCTTCGCGTAGCTCAAGCCATTCTGCTTCCTTGAGAACCGATAAATCGCGGTATCCTCGTCGAAGGCGCGGCGTTCGAACCCCGGTCTTCGTCACCTTGCGCCGGAGGATGACTGGACGCGTGAAAGTAGCTGGCTTTGGTGTGGGTTGGCTCATTCTACTTCCAATTGTGCCACAGCTTCAGGTGTCTGCACGTCAAATCATAGGTGAAGGTAAGATAATGTCGGTAGGATTGTTGATAGACGGTACTGGTACTATCCCTGGAATTTTGATTTTATAAAGATGCCTAAGCCAGTTTGGGGCTGGTTTCATTCGTACGGTAAGTGAGCATTTATCTCTCAGAGGAAATTGTCCCGATGAATCGAATTCGAACCTCTTCACCTCTCGTCTTTCTTAGCCTTGTTTCCTTGGTTATGGCGTTTGCTTCTTTCGCGAGCGCTGCTGATAAAATCAAGCTAAAGGTATGTACGGTCGCACCACCAGGCACACCATGGGAGCAGCAAACCAAGGGCATTAAGAAACACATTCGAAAAGACTCGGGTGGTGTTATCAAAATGAAAGTTTATTGGGGCGGAGCCAAGGGTGGCGAACAGGAATGTCTCAAAAAGGTTATTAAGTCTGACCTACACATGTACGGCGGCACGCTTTCAGCCATGAACTTTCATATCCCCGAGTTCGAAGTTTTCGACCTTCCCTTTCTCTGGGACTCTACCGAGCAAGTGGATTACGTTCTGGATAATCACGCTACACCGCTGGTACGCGAGATCATGGCCAAGGGTGACTTGGTATTTTATCAATGGGCAGAAAACGGATGGCAGAGCGTTGGAAACAGCGGCAAGTTCACAAAGAGTCCTGCTGATTTTGCAGGAATCCCGATTCGGGTTCAGCCATCGGTCATTCACCCCCTTACCTGGAAAGTCATTGGTGCCACGCCAGTGCCCTTAGATATTCCGGATGTGGTTGATGCTTTGAGGACGAAGAAAGTGACAGCCTTCGGGCAGACACCCCTTTACACTTTTGCCGCCAACTGGCAGCCACACATCACGCACTATACGCTCACGCAGCACGTTTATCAGCCGGCGACGATTATCTACAGTAAGAAGTTCTTCGATACACTCACTCCCGATTTGCAGAAGGCCTGCTTGGCTCATGCTCAGAAAGATGCCGAGGAAGGTCGTGCAGGTGTGCGCCAGCTTGAAGGCCAGCTCATCGAAAACTTCAAGAGCTACGGAATCAAAGTCTACGCCCTAACAAAAGCGGAGAGAAAGGTGTTTCAGAAAAAGGGCAAAGAGGTTCGTAAGCAATTTGAGTCTCAAGCCTCTCCATCGGCGAAGCAGCTCTTAAAAGTCATTGATAAAGGCCAGGCTGCATTCAATAAAAAGTAGGTTTTTCGTGAGCCAAGCATCTCGCATCCGCCAGTTGATATACGCAGCCTTGATCCTCGTGGGATTTGTGGGCACTCAATATTATCTAATTCAGTTTGTTGAGCAGACCAGCGGTGAATTTACGATAGCGAATTTGATTGCTTTCGATTGGGCAAGATTTATGGCCGATGGTTATGCCAACCCAGCAGCCAGTTTTATTTCGGTTGATGTTGCCATTGGGTTAGCAGGGTTTATTGTTTTTTGTGTGGCCGAATGCTCGCGCATCAAAATGAAGATGGGCTTGGTTTGTATTCCCGTTGCTCTTTTCGTGGCTTACGCGGTGGCGTGGCCGCTTTTCTTGCTGATGCGCGAACGGCATCTTGAGGCTCCAGAGTGAGCCGAGTCCCCTAGCCTTTAACCGCTAAGAGAACGACTCCAAGTTCAGCTTCGACTGCTTGGATTTTTTTAAGCGCCTCCTGCTCGGGATTCGACATCTTTACCTCATTAAAAGATATCGCCAAGAGCGTCTGCCCTACCTCTTTTTCGAGGTTTTGAATTCGAGTCAATTGCTCCGGCTTCAAGCTGCTGATGCTGCAAATCATTGTGTACTCCTCTTCAGGTAAACATGGCTGTTTCAATGTTAGGCAGGAACTGGCGTGATTTCTATGTGAGTAAAGGTATGTATCAATCGATGGCCAGGCCGATTGCGTAGGTGTGGCCGACTGGCTGGAAACTAGGAAAATGAACTCGGGGTGGACGCCGCACCGAGGCAGGAAATGCCTATTTGGATCAAAAGAACAAAATTTTTGAGAAGATGAACAATTTTATGCCAGCTTGTGATCTGGGTCACATCTATAAAAATCTGCCTCCCATACCTTGAAGATAGCCTTCCCCGGTTATTGAAAATTTTGTCTGAAGAGGAATGCCAAACGGCGTTCTACATGCGTTAATCCAAGAGCCTGACGCATTGTGTTACGTAACCTCTTTGAGGAGCTAAGTATGAGTTCGATGCACGAGATAAAGTCTTTGGGATTAAGAAGTGACCTGATGATTGCGTCACACAAGAGCGTTATCGAGGACTGCAGAGATTATATCTTAGTCAAATCGGCACATAATCCAGATGATTGCTGGGGCAATTTTCTTCTCTTTAAACACCCCCCGGCCATGCTTGATGCTCAGCTTTGTAATGCGCGCAGCTGGGAATACTTCTTCCATCGTGAGTTTGCAGATCAGCCAAACGTAGGACACGTGGCATTTACGTGGGATAGCCCAGAGGGAATCCCGGGTGATTCCGAGGAATTTTTAGCGCTCGGTTTTCACTTGAATGAGTCACGGGTTTTTACAGCTTCCGAAATTTACCCGCCGGTTTATGGAAACCAGGAAATCCGCATCAGCGAGATAAACAGAGTTGATCAGTGGCGCTCTGTCCTTGATTTACTCATGCTCGTCCGTGACCCAATTCATGACGAGAAAGCATACCGAAGATACCTCGAACGAAAAGTAGAACATTACCGTGCCTTGGCCATGAAAAAGGCTGGCGCATGGTTTGGAGCTTTTGTTGGGGAGCACCTTGTCGGAACTCTCGGCATGTTTACTGGTGAAGGATTGGGACGTTTTCAACATGTGGTCACTCACCCTGCGTACCGTCGAAGGGGGGTGTGTAGCACACTGATGTATGAGATTGGTTCATTGGCCTTGACGCTCGATGATGTTGACCAGCTTGTAGTTGTTGCGCCGGCTCACGATGATGCTCGGCGAATCTATCACTCACTTGGATTCAAGCATTCTGAAACGCTTTTCTCTCTAGAGAAATCGAGTTCAATAACAGACGACGATATGAGTATCACCCAGAGGATGTCTACGGCTCAGACAGCGCCCATTACTCAAGTAACGCCGACGTTCTCTTCCATTTGATAGGCCGATTACCGAGATGTCTATCGTTGGTAACGAAGCCAGCATCTTGAGCCGTATTCAGGTCTCTTAAAATCGTTCGCTCTGTGGCGATGATATCGTGATTCTCAAACAAGCGCCGTACAATATCTTGTATTGTCATTCCTCTATTGGGCCCCGCTGAATAGACTATCTTAACCGCTAAGAGTCCTCTTAGTAATCTGGCATCGCGCATGGTGCATTCGTTCCTTAGAAGTTCAAGCCTATAGCCTTATCCGTCAGGAACAAGACTTCTATCGTCATTGAAGTATTCAGACGCTGATAAAATAATGAGTTTGTACGCTTTGATGGAATATTGAACCTCTTATGTAAGTTCATATTAAGTTCTGTGTTGTCGGAGCCGGTACTTCTTCATCAATTAGCGCTGGAAGGATTACATCGCATTCGATTTACTAGAGGTTCGACCACAAATGCGCTTCAGACGTTATGTTTGAATTGTGGTTCGTGCGGTTGGTTACGCACTAATGAAATCACGGGGAAGAAAATGTCGGCACTAAAAAGAGGAAAACATAGAGCGGGTGCACCTATCGGGTGCAAGACAGTTACAACTTATGCTGGGTCGAAGACTGAGCTGGAGAGTTCCAGGGCGACTTCGAGGCAATCAGTTGGGCCCAATAAAACAAAATCTGTCAAACCAAGAACCGTATCGCGTCGTCAGCTCGAGCGAGAGAAAAGCAAGGCCAATAGAGAGGGTCACCCCAGCTTGGAGGTTATCGAGTATGATAGACCTTCTGTAAGGGAAGATTGCCGCATGAAAGCACGCCCTTGCCTGTTCGTATCATGCTCCCATCATCTCTATTTGGACGTGACAGAAAAAGGCTCGATTGTATTTAATTACCCCGATAAGGAGCCATGGGAGCTTGAGGAGACTTGCTCTCTGGATGTGGCCGAAAAGGAAGACGGGCAAACGCTTGACGAGATAGGTGGTCTTCTCAATTTGACACGCGAACGCGTAAGGCAAGTTGAGCGGTCTGCCCTGGACAAGCTTAAGGCAAGCGGTAAGGTTGAGCGCTGATCAAGTTATTGTAAAACTCACGCACCATCTGAATTTGTTCATCGGCGGGTACGTTCGGTACCGGTCCTTGAACGCCGCGTGGTCCCTCTTTTGAAGTATCGCTTAGGAATGACACGTGCATGTGATTGAAGTGCCAAATCCAGCTGCCGTGGTCGTTGGCCGTCACAATGACATTCTTGACCTTGGAACGCTCAGTGGTGGTGATGATTCCTTGTTCAACAAGGTTATCAAACTCTGCATCCAATAAGGCGTCTATCTTGGCTTCCACGCCAATCACGCGAATTCTACCGGTACTGGCAAGCTTAGCCATAAAGAGCGCGTTGCGAGGGATGTCAGCAATATGGGTATCCTCAGAGCCAGTCACGCACGTTCCGTAGTTTGAAGACGATGTGCTGGTGTCGACGCAGCCCCAGTCTGAGAGCGAGGCTTCACAGCAAACGTGACGGTAAGCCAGGTTGCCATGAAGGCCGTGGAATTCAGGGCGGATGTAATACGCGATATCAATGTTGGCGCCGCTGTAGTGCGTGCCGTTGGGGTGTCCTTCTGGCGTGGTTCCATCGGGCATACTGATATCACCCATGCCAAGAGGTGCTGTTCCCGGAAACGCGTTCTGTACGGCATTCACCGCATATCTAACGGCCATGATGAGTTCTCGACGTGCCCAGTTTCGTGACGACGGTGTTTGCACGGGGGCGCCAAAGTTCGACATGGAAAGAGCGTTGTCAAAATAGACCCCAGATCCGATATAAGTATCTGCAGCGTGGCCCACAGGGAACTGAAGCATTTTAGAGGAGTCGTGGTACCCGCTGCTTATCGCGGCGCAGTCCGATGCGGAGAATTCTGCGGTGCAGCTTGGACCATCTTGCCAATCAACCTGTCGGCTTACGAGTGTGTAGTTGTTTAGAGCACCGGCAGAGCCGGCAACCTGAAACCAGTGTGAGGCTGCTCCATTGGCGCCGACGATACCTTGCATTTCTACATTTAAAGGTCCTGGCGTATTTTCTGAGTGATAGAACGAAGAGATTATTTCTGTATTGGTGTGCGTGTCGCCCTGTGCGTCGTGCATGCTAAATACGAGGTTACCAGAGCCTTGGCTTGATTCTACACCAACCATGTAGAGCTTATTGGGCGTGGATGGTGTGAGTTTAAACCAATCTTTATCGCCTGTGCATATTTGCATTCCAGTGGTTGTGGAAGTCGGCAGATTCGCCGCGCCGCTTAGGGTTTCATTGGGTTCGAGAATAGTATCGTCGCACTCAAAATTCTCACAGGCTCCCTCAACGCATACCTGACCCGTTGGGCAATCGCCGGTTGGGTTTTCCGGGCTGCACGGACCACTTGTAGAGCCTCCTGAGCCAGAGCCTCCGCAATAATCTGAACAAGTTCCATCGCAGCTTGTGTTTGTATCGGGCACACAGGACCCGTCGTCATCACAGGTGCCTGCACATGTGTAACTGTCACAGTCTGGCCAGCAGATACCTGTATCCGCGCCTTCAAGCCCCCAGCACCTTGAACCTTCTGAGCAGCCCTGAGTGCTGCCTGCTTCAGCACAGGCTTCGCCAGCGCTTGTCATGCAAACCCCGGAGACACAAATTCCTGGGTTGGCATCGTTTCCTTCACAGTCGGTGCTGCAGTTACAAGCACTGCCTGGAGCCATCGTTGAGCCGCAGGACACGACGGTGAAATGGCAGGAGTCTTGGCAGCTTAATGTGCCACCGGAGTAGCCAAGGCTTGCGCAAGTCAGACCGTCTTGAAAAAGGTTACCGTCACATTGTTCTGATTCGTCCAATACGCCATTGCCGCAAAGCTCCTCGTCTCCGGCACTGCATGCCATGATGAAGAGAGTAAGAAGAAGTGCGAGAGGTGTGTGCCATTTTATCATTTTATGAAGTTCCGTCCCCGAAAGAGCTTGGTGCCCTGAATTCGAGAGCCTCACAACATACTCAGGGTGCTCTGTGCAAGCATTTAGGGCCCACTATCTGAGTTTAGGCACAAAAAAGCGGCCTCACATCCTAAGATATGAGACCGCTTAACTTCCTAGTGCTTAATTACTGAGCTGGTGCGGGAGCAGCAGCTGCGTCTGCAGCAGGCTTCTTGCAATCAGCGCAATCGGTGCCAGCAGCTTTAGCTTTAGCACAGCAGCTCTCTGCAGCAGGCTTCTTGCAGCCAGCACAGTCGGTACCCGCAGCTTTTGCTTGTGCGCAGCAGTCTTTTTTAGCGGGCTTCTTGCAGCCAGCACAGTCGGTACCCGCAGCTTTTGCTTGTGCGCAGCAGTCTTTTTTAGCGGGCTTCTTGCAGCCAGCGCAGTCGGTACCCGCAGCTTTTGCCTTGGCGCAGCAGCTGTCTGCTTCAGCAGCGGGTGCAGCTTCAGCGGTCGCTTCTGGTGCAGCGGCTGGTGCTTCGGTGGTTGCAGTTGAGGCGCAGCCAACAACGGTAAGAGCGAGAGCGAATAGTCCAAGTACGATAATGTTACGCATAGGTATCTCCTGATGGGCCGAGTTTGGTGTGTCAATCCCGGGCCGATGGGCGTTAATTTTGATGACATTTCTAGTCTTATTTCACCAGTTGCGCAAGTGTAAAATTATCAAGGACCCATGGGCTTGTTTCTTCGATGAAACCTTTTATAGTCGACTAGGTTTATGAAAAGGACGAGGCATGCATTATGACGAAGATGATGATGAATACTCAGATCTCGATTTAGACTTCGAGGACGCGGTTGAGCGCGGTTATGAGGACGATAAGGATTTTGACGACTCGCGCAATAAGCCGCTTTTCGGTAATGCATTTAAGTCTCGCTCGACCGGTGGCGGCGGTTCAGGATCTCCTGCCGGTTGTTTACTGATACTTGGTGTATTGGGTGCAAGTTTCACCTCCGCGGTTGGAGCTTGGTTTTTTGGCAGCTAGGCCCTATTTGACCAGGAATAATCATCGGCCATCCTGGGTTTGAACATGAGTGACCTGATTCAAAGTCCCTTACGAGGTGAGCTGGGCATCGGCTTAGTGTCTCCGCGACGAAGGTGCGGTGGATCCGAAAGGTTGCTTACCAGAGCTAGAAACGACTCATCGGAAAGCTCCATGACATCCTCATGGAAATTTGGGGCCGAGTTGAAGTTTAAGGTGAAAAATCCAGGTTCAAGAGATTCCTGAAAAACCTGGAGGTGTGCATTTGTTGGTTCTGGAGCCACGCTTTGGGAAACACATGCGTTCAGAAGCCGATCGATCGAGTCCATGGGCGTAGTTTGCTCCATGATTTGGTAGGTGATCTGTAGTCCTGTAGCCAGTGCCATTAAAAGCGATATGACCTGCTTGGTGGTCCAAGTGCGCTCCATCATCATTTATCTCCCGTGTGCGTGTGCCGTGCATGATGAAGAGTGCATGCTCCGTGCCAGCTCGATGTCACCGTAAAATAATAGTTTTTTTGACGAGTTTTGCTGATTTGTGTCTGTTTAGACACAGGACTGCTGTGTCTTTCGAGACACAATATTCTTTCGCTAACTGTATCTTGTGTTTGTCAGAATTGGCGCACCCTTTACGAAAGCCATTGCGGCAATGGAGCTACGTGGAGAGAAATCAAGATGACATCACGAGATTATAGAGCGTTACCTGCACTGATATTTGTTTGCGCTATGTTGTTGCTACTGGCTCAGCCGGCTCAGGCGGGCTTCTGAAATTGACCTTGAGGGTGGCCCCTAGCCTCTTGTGCTGGTTTCGGCTAAGACCGTTGACCATACCATCACGAGAGGGATCTTCATGAGTAAGGGTCGACAAAAGCATCAGCTATACCTTGATAGGCTTAACTTACTGGGCAAAGACCTCGCCCGCCGTGCGAAGAGCAAGTGTGAACTCTCTGAGGAAAGTGGTTCGCTGGTCACCTACGACTTAGAAGGGGCTGATTCCAGGCCGAGCTTGGACCATGTGCTTCTCGTCTCACCCACCGTCGAGCGATTTCTTGAGGGCGGCTCTTTTGAGCCGGAGAATCTTCATTATCTGGAGACTGTGGTGTGGAGCACGGAGCCCGCTATTCGGCGAGCAGCCATTAAGCTCTTGGAGCGAATCGAGGCACCTTGGGCTCAAGATGCCATCGATAATGCTCGTTCTATGGAAGGTTAAGCTTCGTACGGCTTGATTTCACCGCTGGCCAACTTACCTTCGTACTCATCTAGATCACTCTTCACATCACCGGCCAAGAAGTAGAGGCCGAGAATGTTCGGGAATGCCATTCCTAGAATCATTAAATCGCTGAGATCGAGTACGTTGGTTGCCGTAACGATAGAACCAAGGAATGTGAATACAAGAAATAGAATCTTGTAACCGAGTGATGCTTTATCGCCGAACATCCAGCACCAGCAACGCTCACCATAGTACGACCATGAAATCATGGTTGAGTATGCAAATAGTATCACAGCAATGGTTAGAAGCTTTGGAAACCATGAGATGTGTTCTGCCATGGCCGCTGATGTAAGAGCTGCTCCATTGTTGCCCTGAATCATATCTGCGTAGGCAGGGTTTTCATAAGCACCGGTCAACACGATAACCAGAGCCGTCATGGTGCAAACCACAACCGTATCAATGAAGGGTTCAAGCAAAGCGACGATGCCTTCACGAACTGGATATTCTGTTTTGGCAGCTGAGTGCGCAATAGCGGCTGAACCGATACCCGCTTCGTTTGAGAAAGCAGCGCGCTTGAACCCAACGACGAGGATACCGATGAACCCACCAAGTCCAGCATCAAAAGAGAGCGCACTTGAGAAGATTTTACCGAAGGCAGCAGGAACGAGACCTGTATTGGTTACGAGGATATAGAGGCAGGCAAGAACGTAAATCGTACACATGAGTGGAACGATTTTTTCCGCTGTTTTCGCGATGCTTTTGATGCCGCCAATAATGACGATACCAACCGCAATGGTCATAATGATTCCGTACATCCAGCGATTCTCACCGAGTATTGGGAGTGTCTCACCCACAACACCAAGGCTTTGATTCACTTGAAATGCGTTACCGCCGCCAAAAGAGGCGCCGACACAAAGAACTGCAAACATAACAGCGAGCACTTTGCCTAAGCCGGTTTGACCTTTTTCGGCCAAGCCCTTGGATAGGTAATACATCGCACCGCCCATGATTTGTCCGTCGGGACGAACTTCACGGTACTTCTGACCTAATGTACATTCGGTAAACTTAGAGGCCATGCCCAAGAGGCCGGCGACAATCATCCAAAATGTGGCGCCGGGTCCGCCTACTGCAACAGCAATAGCCACACCTGCTATATTACCAAGTCCGACGGTGGCGCTAAGTGCAGCACTTAAGGCTTGGAAGTGTGTGACTTCCCCTTCATCTTCAGGGTTGTCAAACTTGCCCCGAACGACGTCGATGGCGTGTCGAAACATCCGAAAGTTTACAAAGCTCATTCGAACGGTGAAAAAGAGTGCGCCGACTACGAGCCACGCGACAACAACAGGCAGAGACATGTTGGTGGGTGAGCTGTTATCCCAAAAGAGACAGTCCCAAAAAAAGACTGCTGCAATCCAGCCGACCAGCTTGCCAAAAAAGGCGTCTACGGAAGCTCCAAAACCTTCTGCCGTTTTTGCTTCTGCGGCAGTGGCAGCGATGGCAGGTGTTTCAACGACTTTGTCAGCGGCAGGTGCAGCAGCAGCATCTTCAGCGGCGGGTGCAACGGCAGCATCGTCAGCGGCGGGTGCAACGGCGGCATCTTCAGCGGCGGGTGCAACGGCGGCTTCTTCAGCGGCGGGTGCAGCAGCAGCTTTGTTAGCTGTATCTGCGGTGTCAGCAGCGCTCACTTTTTGTGCGGAAACTGTGGTGGCTAGATGAGCCACGAAAAGCATGATGGCGAAGAGTTTCAGATTTGCCGGCACTCTTATCTCCTTGATTTTAGGGACCTTTGGACGGCGGAGCCTTACCACCTAATTCTTAAGGATGCAATTGCAACGCGACTATTCACAATGCCGACTTGACTGGGTCTTCGTAATCACAAAACATAATTTCATGAGTAAAATTATCGGCTTATTGGCTTGCTTAACTGTGCTTACTTTTTCATTTGGCGCCAGTGGGGCCAAGCTTTCACCAGAAGATCTGGAGAAGAAAAAGGAAGGTTGGTACCCGACGGGGCTTCCTTTGATTAACTTCACGACGGACGCGGGCCTGGGTTATGGTCTGCGGTTGTATGGTTACAACAACGGTCTTCCCGACGATCCTCACTATGATGAGTCGCCTTACTTTATGCGTCTCTACGGTCAGTTCTTTCAGACCACCGGTGGTCAATCGTATCATAGAGTTGATCTCGATATGCCCTACCTCATTGGTAGCGAATACAGGCTCAAGGCGGTTCTTGAATATGTTGCGGTTTTGAACGCGAACTATTTCGGTGACACGGCAGCAGATGCAGACCGGGGCTTGGGAGTCGGTGGCACATACTTTAATGACTGGGGTTCGTACCTGGACTACGTGACGCCGGGCAGCTCCGAAGTGAGCACTGCTGCTACGAGCCTACGTATGTTCAATAATTATCAGCGTAGAAAATTTTACGGATTGCTCAAGGTGAGCCGCCCTTTCTTTGATCTCATTGAAGTTGAGGCAGGGTTGGAGTTTGGTTACGTGGCCATCACTGATTGGCACGACAAGACGGGTACCTATGGCGATGTAGAAGAAACTTTCGCCGAAACACGCCTAACGCTTGCCGCACAGTCAGATGATTTTATTGGGTATGACGGTGGTTGGGTTAATGTTTTACATTTCGGCTTACGAATCGATGAACGCGATTTCGAGCCCAACCCCAAGACTGGCTATCTGGCCGAATATAATCTCGATATCAGTGGGAAATTCTTAGGTTCGAACTATGATTTCGTACGGCAAACTTTTAGCGTGCGCGGCTTCCATACTTTTTGGGACAGGCTGACCTTGGCTGGCCGTTTGGCCATGACTTATGCATCTGGGGACGTGCCTTTTTTCGAGCTGGGGAAAATGAATTTCACCAACGGTACAGCCACGGCCATGGGTGGCTCACGGACAAACCGCGGCTATTTGGAAGAAAGATTCTTGGCCCGCGGTTATACGCTCGCGCAGTTTGATGTTCGATACTTTGTAGGCGAAGTTGTTGTTTGGGGGCAGCGGTTTGGCTTACAGCCCTTTGCTTTTATTGATGTAGGGAACGTCTACGACACCTTTGGTGATATTTTCGCTAAACCTCGATTTGGGGAATACCGCCCCTCTTATGGTGGTGGCTTTGTGGTTCCTTGGAACCTCACAACGATTGTGCACTGCTTTGCTGGATTCAGTTCTGAGGGCATAATGACCTTAAGCATGAACTTTGAACACGCATTCTAGAAAGCCTGAAGTTCGCCACCAAGCAGCGCTGCTTGGCGGCGAACCCCGTGGCTGCTGGCCGCGTAACTCTTGAGCCACTTTAGAACATAATGGCAATTTGAAGCCGGGAACCAAAAGCCGCTTTATGCCATCGACCAAATGGCTAAAACGCGGTTCTAAAATAAAAGCACTCTCAAGCGGGCATTGCTTTCAAGTTCTTCGTACCTGCTCACGGACCATTCTGTTTACGGCCAACATCAGTGATGTTGCAGCCCTATTAGGTTCGCCAGCTGGGCGTGGTTTATGACACGGGTTTTTCTACTACGAATGATTTTTTTGCCATTGGGCGTGTAGGAGTTCGTATACCTGAAGGTCCACATCGACTCCATTGAGTCGCTCGGCTTGCTTGGCGATGCTTGTTTTCCTGAAGCCCAGGCGCTCTGGTACAGCACAGCTTCTTATATTGGTTGGCTGAGCTCGGATTATTATTTTCTTCAACCCAAGTTTCGTAAATCCTAATTTGAGAAGGGCTTCAGTGGATCGTG
>JABJBS010000149.1 GCA_018668695.1 Deltaproteobacteria bacterium | reverse complement strand
GGAGCCGATGGCGGCTTAGTGGGTAGAGCGTTCACAAGCGGCAAAGCCGAGTTAACCATTCATAATCTGCGCGACTACGGTAAAGGTGTTCACCGGCAAGTGGACGATAATCCATTCGGGGGCGGGGCAGGCATGGTCATCGGTGTGGAACCGCTGCACAAAGCAGTTCAAACTGTCCGGGAATCTCTCGATGGCCCCATTTACCTGCTCTCGCCAAGAGGAGAGCCGTTCGCCCAACCACGGGCACATAACCTCGCGGCATCTGGGGGGTTTGGGCTTATCTGCGGCCGTTACGAGGGCGTAGACGAACGTATTCGCGATTACATTGATGGGGACCTGTCTATTGGCGATATGGTTCTTTCAGGTGGAGACCCTGCGGGTTGGTGCATGGTCGATTCCGTGGTTCGCTTACTGCCTGGTGTGCTTGGCAACTCCGAATCTATCCGCGAGGAATCGTTTGCGAATAACCAGCTGGAGTACCCGCATTATACGCGACCCGCCGAATACGAAGGCAAAAGCGTCCCTGACGTGCTTCGCTCCGGCAACCACAAGGCCATCGCTCAGTGGCGTGATCAGCAATCCCTAGCAATAACGCGCGAAAATAGGCCTGATCTACTTGATTTATCGAAAAAAGAAGGTTAGTTCCGTCCGCTCGCCTGTTAAAGGGCGGCTAGAAAGCACTGTTATCAGGATGCGTAATATTGATTGCGCTGTGGATCCTGCGCTGATGTGCCAAAGATATTGAGGAGTCCTGCAATGGGCATCATTGAGAAAATCGAAGCAGAACAAAAACGTGACCTGATTGAATTCCGTCCTGGCGACACTTTGAAAGTGCATGTGCGCATCAAAGAAGGCGAAAAAGAACGTATTCAGATCTTCCAGGGCGTATGTATCAAAAAGCGTGCTGGCGGTAGCCGTCAGTCATTCACCGTTCGCAAGATGTCTTCAGGCATCGGCGTCGAGCGCGTGTTTCCAATGCACTCACCAAGTGTAGAAAAAGTCGAAATCACTCACCGCGGCCGTGTTCGTCGCGCGAAGCTTTACTACTTGCGTGGTCTCGCTGGTAAGAAAGCTCGTTTGCGTGAGCGTGATAGCCATCGCCGTACGGCAAGCAAGAAGAGCTAGATTCTTCTGCAGCTATCAATTGAATCGAAAACGTCGGCGCTCATATGAGTGTCGGCGTTTTTTTTTGGCGTACACGCTATCGGCAACAAACCTTTTTACCCCCATGGACTCAATGACTGAACGCATGGACCTCGGTATGCGAGGAGAAGATCTCGCCTGTGAAACACTGGTTAAGGCCGGTTACCAGATTATCGGCCGCAACGTGCGGTGTCGCCGGGGGGAGATAGACGTTATCGCCTGGGACCAGGGCACGCTGTGCTTCGTAGAAGTACGCACACGGCAAACAACTGCTAACGGCCATCCGCTTGAAACCGTCAATTCAACGAAGCAGGGGAAGCTTGTATCTTCTGCTCAAGCGTATATGGACCAATGGGAGGGACCATGGCCCGAGCTGCGCTTTGATGTCATTGGCGTTGTCATGGACGAAGGACCCTCGCAAACCCTCGTGAAGGAGGCCTTTGAGGCATGAGCCAAAATGAACAAGGTATACTCTGGGTGGTAGCCACACCTATCGGAAACCTGTCCGACATGAGCCCGCGAGCCATCCGCACACTCGAGAGCGCGGACCTGGTCTTAGCCGAAGACACACGCCACACCAAGGGCCTTTTGCGGCATTTTGAGATCCAAACGCCACTGAAAAGTCTCCACGAACACAACGAAGAGGCCCGAACGCCTGCTCTCTTAGCTGAAATCCAGGGAGGGCTTAAAGTCGCAATGGTAACCGACGCCGGTACACCGGCAATCAGCGACCCGGGCGGCCGATTTGTATCAGCGCTACTCGATGAAGGTATCAAGGTTTCACCGATACCCGGCCCTACAGCACTTGTCGCGGCGCTTAGCGTTGCGGGACTCGCTCCTATGGATGAAGGCATTACTTTTTACGGCTTCGTGCCTCACAAGGGCGCGTCGCGGAAGAAGGCTATTGCACGGGCATGCGCCACGGAAGGGTCAGTCGTATTGTTTGAAGCGCCGCACCGAATCACCCAAACCTTATCCGAACTGGCCGAACATCAGCCGCAGCGCAAAGCCGTTGTCTGCCGCGAACTCACTAAAATGCATGAGGAAGTTCGCAAAGGCACCCTTGAAGATTTGGCGGCATGGTCACAAAAGGGCCTCAAGGGTGAGATTGTTATCGTCTTAGACCGCTACGTTAGAGAGCGCCAACAACCGGGTGAAGAAGAAGTCGATAACGCGCTTAATAAATGCCTGGCGGCCGGGTTGTCATCAAGAGATGCATCAACGGCCGTTGCGGCTCTTCTGGAAAAGAAAAAACGTCCCGTATATCAACGATGTATGGAGCTTCAAAAGGCAGAGGAATAGCCCATTGCGCGGGGTAGGTGTTGACACCCTAGTCAGCGCCCGCTACGAGCCTTCCAACATTATCGTCACCGGAGTGCGTCATGGTTTCAATAGATTCTCTTTCAGTCGTCGCCCTTGAAATAGACAACGGTGTGGCTACAGTCACCATCAACCGCCCTAAGGCTCTAAATGCCATCAACAGTGCCGTTCTCGCTGAACTAGACGCTGTCCTTGACCACCTCACGAAGGACGAGAGTCTGCGATGCATGGTTCTTACCGGCGCCGGAGAGAAATCATTCGTAGCCGGAGCTGATATCAGTGAAATGGCTGATATGGACCCAGCTCAGGCTGAGGAGTTCTCTGCAAAGGGTCATGGTATCTTCGAAAAAATCGAACATCTCCCTGTGCCGGTGCTCGCGGCAGTCAATGGCTTTTGCTTGGGCGGCGGTTGTGAACTCGCACTCGCTTGCGACATTATCTATGCCTCGGAAAAAGCAAAGTTTGGTCAGCCCGAAGTAAAGCTCGGACTTATCCCTGGTTTCGGAGGAGCTGTACGGCTTCCTCGCAAAGTTGGTCTTGCGGCCGCGACCGAGTGGATTTTGACGGGAGACATTTACCGAGCCAATGAAGCCCATCGTATCGGTCTGGTGCACGCAGTTATCGAAGGCGCTGAACTACTCGCACACGTTCAGAAGGTAGCCGCAACAATCGCAAGCCGCGCACCAGTGGCTGTGCGACGGGCCAAAAAAGTCATGGTGGAAGGGCTGCAATCTACTCAGACGGAAGCGGCCAAACTCGAGCAAGGTTCATTTGGGGTGCTCTTTGCAACTGAAGATATGCGCGAGGGCACTCAAGCCTTTTTGCAAAAACGCGAACCCAACTTCAAAGGTAGTTAGAGATGAATTTAGAGCTCACAGAAGAACAAACACTCTTAAGAGATTCAGTCCGAGCCTTTGCGCGTGACCAAATTCTACCTCACGCTGAAGAGATCGATAAAAAAGCTGAGTTCCCGCATGATCAATTCCGTGCGATGGCCGACATGGGCCTGATGGGTGTCGCTATCCCTGAGGAATGGGGCGGCGCGGGCATGGACCACGTGGCCTATGCACTCGCGATTGAAGAAATCTCTGCAGCCTGTGCAAGTTGTGGTGTCATCACCAGCGTCAACAACTCACTTGTTTGCGACCCACTGCTTCGTTACGGCACACCCGCCCAAAAAGAAGAGTGGCTTAAGCCTATCGCCTCCGGTCAGAGAATAGGCTGCTACGCGCTGAGTGAGCCCGGTACGGGTTCGGATGCCGCTGCCCAAGCAACCGTCGCCAAAAAAGACGGCGATGAGTGGGTTATCAATGGTTCCAAGAACTGGATAACAAACGGTGCCCAGGCAGATCTCTGTATCGTATTTGCCATGGGAGATAAGACCCTCGGCACACGCGGCATCAATGCCTACTTGGTACCTACCAATACTCCTGGATTCATCGTCGCGAAGAACGAAGAAAAGCTAGGAATCAAAGCTTCCAGCACGAGCCAAATTTCGCTCGACAACGTACGGCTTCCTGCCACGGCGCTTTTAGGTGAAGTAGGCCAGGGCTTTAAAATTGCAATGGGTACCCTCGACGGTGGCCGGATTGGTATCGCAGCCCAAGCACTGGGAATTGCTCGCCAAGCCTTTGATGAAGCGCGCGCGTATTCACTTGAACGTGAAGCCTTTGGCGGCCCCATCGCAAACTTCCAAGCCATCCAATTCATGCTCGCCGATATGGGCACTGAAATTGATGCGGCTCGTTTGCTTATTTGGCGTGCAGCATGGCTCAAGGACCAAAAGAAACCCTATGGTCAGGCCTCGGCGATGGCGAAGGTTTTTGCCAGCGAGATGAGCGGCCGTGTTACCGATAAAGCTATTCAGATTCATGGTGGCTTCGGTTACTCCAAAGAGTACCCAGCAGAACGCCACTTTCGCGATGCTCGAATCACTCAGATTTATGAAGGCACCAGCGAAATTCAACGTATCGTTATTGCGCGTTCGCTGCTTAAGGAAGTGAGCTAAAACTGATGTTGTTTGAACTTACAGCCGAGCAATCCGGGCTGCGCGAAATTGCAGCCGCGTATGCAAAAGACACTTTGATGCCCGATGCGCAAAAGCGCGAGGACGGTCACGACATTGAGCCGGAAACCATCAAGGGCCTTGGTGACCGAGGGCTGCTCGGCGTCAATATCCGTAAGGAATACGGTGGTTCCGAAGCAGGTGTCGTTGGCTACGCGGTTGCTGTACGCGAAATCGCAGCTGGAGATCCTGCCGTTGCCGTAACCATGGCCGTAACCAATATGGTTGGCGAAGTGCTTCAAGCATATGGAACAAAAGAGCAGCGCCAAGCTTACATCCCGAAGTTAACAAGCGGTGAGTTTTTCGGGGGAGCGTTTGCGTTAAGCGAACCGGCCGCTGGTTCAGATGCAGGCGCATTGGCGACCCGTGCAGAGCGAGTTGGCGACAACTGGGTTATCAACGGCGAAAAGCTCTGGATTACGACCGGCGATCGAGCCGGAGTGGTTGTGGTATGGGCACGAACCGGGGGAGCTGGAGCCAAAGGAATCTCATGCTTTCTCGTTGACGGCGGGGCACCAGGACTAAGTTCTGGCAAACCTGAAGAGAAACTGGGCCTGCGGGCCTCCCACACGGTCTCCCTAAGTCTCGCAGATGTAACGGTTCCACACAGCGCGATGCTTGGCCAAGAAGGCGAAGGATTCAAAATCGCGATGATGGCTCTCGATGGCGGAAGGGTTGGAATCAGCTCACAGTCGTTGGGTATGGCCTATGGCGCGATGAACCGAGCGCGTGAAATCATGCTATCCGACAAGCAACATGGAGCTACCCAAGGCATGCTTTTTAAGCTGGCTAATATTGGAACGGAATGCGACGCCGCTTGGCTACTGGCACTTCGAGCCGCCTGGCTTAAAGAGTCCGACCAACCCTTTAGCCGCGAAGCCGCCATGGCTAAAGTTTACGCGACCGAAGCAGCAAACAAGGCCACCCAGCAAGCCCTTCAAATAGGCGCTTCCCACGGCCACATGCAGGACTCTTTGCTTAGCCGCTACTTTCGGGATGTTCGGGTAACCCGGATTTACGAAGGTACCAGTGAAGTTCAGCGAATTGTTATCAGCCGTAGCCTCCTTCGCGACGCCCAAAGTGGTGTGTCTGCTTAGCAGATGGCTGGACCTATTTACATGGACTCCCACGCGACGACACCCGTCGACCCGCGAGTTCTAACCATCATGCTCCCATACTTCACGGAGCGTTTTGGTAATGCCGCCAGCAAAAATCACGCTTATGGATGGGCGGCCGAAAAAGCAACAGATGCAGCACGGTCTCACGTTGCGACCATGATCGGTGCTGAGGCAACGGAGATTGTCTTT
>JABJBS010000148.1 GCA_018668695.1 Deltaproteobacteria bacterium | reverse complement strand
TCTTCCTCGGTGACCTCTCCCACGTCAGATAAGCGGGCTCCTCAATCGAAGAGCCCGCTTCTGATAGTCGGTCAGCCCAAACTGACGGACCTTCCCACCGTTCGCGCATTGGATGACATTTGGAACGAGGTTCAGTCCCGTCCTCTCTGGGCACCGACCACTTTTTGGAAGTGGTTCAAGCTCAACCTGCGCATGCGCACCCGGCTTATTGACGAAAAAAAAGTCGATGTCATCGCACCTCGCTACAAAGTAAACGAGTGCGCCAGCTGCACTGATAACTGCTGTATCGGGCCGCACTCCACGGTCTTGCTCCGTCTACGTGATATCGCAACCCTCATTGATCTCGACCGAACTGAACTTATGACCCATGAAAAGCCAAAGTTCTCAGATGAGGTACTCGCCAGCCGACACGCACTTAAACGCCAAACCGAAAGTCGAGACTGGAATGATTTCCCTGTACTCAAGCAAAATAGCTTTCATGCCTGTGGAGCCCTGGATATCGAGGGGCGCTGTACGCTCTATCCACATTGGCCGGAGACCTGCGCGCGCTTCCCTTACTCACTAGACACCGAGAACCTTGAAGTATTTTATTCGCGCCGCTGCGACTCCTTTTGGGTTCGTCCGGATGCTCAAAACGAAGTGCATGCCATGCGGGAAGCGGCCGTGGCTGCTTATAACTCCCGGATAAAAGACCAGCTTATGTTGGCTTTTGCGCAGGAACGCCTTAGAGATTTAGGACTCGTCAGATTTCTTCGCTCCTCTGCCAAGCCGTGATAAGTTGAGCATCATGTCGCTATCAATCCATGATTGAATAGGGACACGATTAAGCCGTCAGAGGCATGACGGCGGGCTTATTTTTTCGATAAGTCCCTGAAAGGAATGAAACGGTCATCATGCGTTGCCACATTCGAACATCCTTGATCATTGGCTTGCTCTTAATCATTCCAGGGCAGGCATTTAGCGCGAATTCAAAAATTGCCGAACTCAAAGCAGTCAGCGGAGAAGTATGGCTGATTGTACCACCCCAAAAAGAAGAGATTCCCGCTCAAGCCCCCCAAGGCTTACTTGCCGGTACCCGTATCCGAACCGGAGCCGAGAGCAGCGCGGAAGTAGTCTTTCCTGATGGTTCCATCCTAAAAATTCGCTCAAACTCGGCGATGCAACTCTCGCCCCACAAGCGGCGAGCACAGGGCAAAAAGTCGGTTCTTCTATTTTTTGGGCGACTTTGGAACAAAGTAGTCAAAAAAGTAGGTGCTGAATCCAGTTACGAGATCACAACCGCAAACGCTGTTTGCGGGGTCCGAGGTACTGAATTCGAAACTGCTGTAGGTGAAGATGGTACGGTCAGGGTCCGTGTGCTCGAAGGAGCAGTATCCGTAGCGGGCGATGCCGATGAAAATCTACTTAAAGCAGGCACCGAAGCACAGGCGAATGAAAATGGAGTGGGTAAGAGCCGCAAAGTCTCTAAAAAGCCCGGTTGGAGGGCTTGGGATCGCTCAAAGTTGAGAAGATTTGGCCAAAAAGCCAAGCCAATCATCGACAATTTGAAGCGTTCAGCTCAATTCCGAAAGAGCCTCATCGAGAAGCTAAGAAGAGAACAGAAAAAACTCATAGATGACCACAAACACGCTAAAGACCGGCTTGAAATGGGCGACCCTCGGGCTGCAGATGCCATCCGAAGTATCAAAAAACGCCTCGATGACGTGGCCAACAAGCTCGCTGATGCCGGAGATCGAATCGGCGCCCAGGCCGGCCTTGTGGACCGGTTTGCCGACCTCGCATCGGACCCGCGTTTTAAGATGATTGACCGTAAATACCTGGAAATCGAAGCCAGAAATCTACGAAAAGTCCAAAACAATCTCGATAAACTGGTCAAAGAGGGCATCGATATCTCGGCCGCGGCCATGGACGATCTTCTTAAAGAAATGCGCAACCACGACGGTAAACTCAAGGATAAAAAGGGCTCCAGCAAGGATGATCTTTTCGGTCCAGGGGGCAATGACCTCGATTTTCGCTGATTCTCAGGCACCGGATAACCCATCGGTCAAACAAAAGTGGCCCTCAACTTCATTCTCTTTTCATAACAAACTGGCTCCGCCCCCAGAGATCCTGGTATAAATTCAACAGTGATGTCAGGGGTATGAACCCTGTCCCCGAGGGTTTCTAGCATGAGGAGTTTGGGACAGTGAGAGCTAAAAAAGACCTCATAAAAGTCGGTGTTATTGGCGGTGTCGTTCTTGTTTGTACTCTTATCGGAGAGGCAATCGACCAACATCTCGTTTTCGGAATTCTTGGCGCGGTGGCAGCAGCATTGCTCGCAACCCGTTTGGGAGGAGGCGAATCAGGTGGCCGAGTCAGTATTGACCGATTCTTAGAGCAAGTCGCCGATGGTGATTTCAACGCTGCAATGGCTGAAGCCCGCGAGACGCTGGGCCTGAGTCAGGATGCCGAAGAAGTTATTATGTCGATGCAGAATCGAAGCCGTGAACAAGGCACAAGCAGCAACGAGCTGCGAGACCTTACGGGTAACATGGGGCTGAGTTTGAATACACTCAGCGAAAGCCTCACGGACCAAGCATCTGCAATCGAACAGGTAACCCAGAGCTCTGATGCATTTCAGGTCTTTGTAAATAGCATCCACTCTGAACTTGATGGCCTGGGAGCCAGTGCCGAGGAAAGCGCATCAAGCATCAACGAGATGGTGACTATCAACAACGAGGTTCGAGAAAATATCCACAACCTCTCTCTGAGTTTGCAAGAAACGACGAGTGCCATTGAAGAGATGACGTTCAGCTCCAAAGAAGTTGCAAACAACATCGAAGAGCTAAGTACAGCAGCAGAAGATACTGCTGCGTCCATGAATCAGATGGACGTGACTATCAATCAAGTTGAAACAAACGCCAACGAAACCTCTAAACTCTCTGAAACAGTTACGAGCGACGCTGAAATCGGTGTGAATGCGATCAAGCAAACCATTCAAGGTATCGACCGGATTAAAGAGTCGAGCCGAGTGGCTGCAGACGTTATCGGAAACCTGGGTCAGAAGATTAACGAGATTGGTAACATTCTAAGCGTCATTGATGATGTTGCAGAGCAGACAAACTTACTGGCCTTGAACGCTGCAATTATTGCGGCCCAAGCCGGTGAGCATGGTCGTGGTTTTGCGGTTGTTGCCGATGAGATTAAAGCACTTGCAGAACGTACGGGGGCATCCACGAAGGAAATCGCCGAGCTCATCAAGTCGATTCAAAGTGAGTCTCGAAACGCAATCAGCGTGATGAGCCGCGGGGTCGAAGATGTTGAAGATGGTGTTCGACTGGGTCACAACGCAGAAGATGCACTCCGCAATATTGTTGATAGTGCCAAGCGCTCTACCTTGATGATTCAAAACATTGCTCAAGCCACAGTTGAACAAGCGCGCGGCTCAAAGCAGGTAACGAATGCAATCAGTCGTATCGCAGAAACCGTGCAACAAATTGCTTTGGCAACTCAAGAGCAAGCCAAAGGTGCAGAGCACATCATGCAGAGTGCGGAACGTATTAGGTCCATCACTCAGCACGTAGAGCGAAGCGCTGAAGAACAGAAACGTGGCGGTCACTCCGTAACGCAAGCCATCGAAACCATTCGAGAACTTGTCGAGCGCGTCAATGAATTCCAACAGGAGCAGGCTGATGGCTTTGACGCATCCAATATGGCAGTTCGCAATGTACGCGACGCCGGTGGCAGACTCCTCGGTGTTAGCCAAGAACTCGGTCGCTACTTGGCAGATGCAACCAACCATGTTACGCGACTCACGTCCGGCTTCAGAGAAGATTAATTCCCTGGCCGCAATGAGCCGAGAATATGTTTGGACTAGGGTTTGGTGAAATTATTCTTGTTCTTGTGGTGGCCCTCCTGGTCTTAGGCCCCGAGAAACTCCCGAAACTGGCTAAACAACTTGGGCGTGGCATGCGCGAATTCAGACGTGCTGCCAGTGATTTTCAAGCCACTCTCCAAGATGCAGACCCTACTCGCACTCAAAATCGTCCTAAAACTCCTACAAAAGCCCCTGAAGGCACCATCGACTCTAAGCAAGCCTTGGCTGCAGGAAATACAGTTGAGCCTGCTAAGCCTGCCGAGACGGCTACAGTAAAGAGCCCCGAAGACCAGCCAGGCGATAAGCCCAGCGAACAACCATAAAGTCTTTTATTATGACGCATCCACAATTTCAGGAGCCCGAAGAAGACACTGGGCGCATGACCTTTATCTCCCACCTCGGAGAACTGCGTCGCCGACTTATGTACGTGGTAGCCATTTTACTCATCGCGGCTCTCGGCTCCTTTTCTTTCGCCCCGGAGCTTTTCGATATCCTTCGAAAGCCGCTCGAAAATATTCCTGACGCGAGCATGATCGTCCTGACGCCTCTTGAGATGTTTGTGACCTATCTCAAGCTCGCAGTCGTTGCGGGCATCTTTTTAACGACTCCCTGGATACTGATTCAGCTCTGGCTGTTCATAGCCCCCGGCCTCTACCAAAACGAGCGACGGTGGCTTGCTCCGTTCGTCATCTTGGGTTCCGGGTTTTTCTGCCTAGGCGGGGCCTTCTCATTTTATGTCGTCTTGCCCCTCGGTTTTGAATACCTGGTTCAAATGGTTCCCGATTCGGTCGAAGCCAATTATTCAGTAGGTGCCTACTTCTCGCTCGTTATCCGTCTGTTGCTCGCATTTGGAATCGTTTTTGAGCTTCCTCTGGTCATGTGGATCTTGGCCGCCGCTGGGATCACATCACCTGAGTTTTTC
>JABJBS010000147.1 GCA_018668695.1 Deltaproteobacteria bacterium | reverse complement strand
CCCATGATGTTTTTCGTTTCCGTCATGACAACCCCCTAGTCGAACGTAATTCGTGGATCGACCAATGCGTATGCAAGGTCGGCCAAGAGCATGCCAATGAGTGTTAGCAAGCTTGAGATTAGTAAGACCACCATGACTGCGTTGTAGTCATTTTGAGTGATGCTGGTGAAAATGTAGCTACCCATGCCTGGAATCCCGAAGATGACTTCGATGATGACGGAGCCGCCAATCAAAACAGGAAGTAGCGTTGCCATCAATGTGATGATGGGAATCATGCCGTTACGCGCGGCATGCTTGATGATGACGATTCCTTCAGGCAAGCCTTTAGCTCTTGCCGTCCGGATGTAGTCTGCTCGAATAACATCCAAAAGACCCGTACGCGCATAACGAGAGAGTGCAGCCAAGCCGCCGTAACTCATGCACACAATGGGAA
Organism: Deltaproteobacteria bacterium; assembly: GCA_018668695.1. Classification (NCBI taxonomy): domain Bacteria; kingdom Pseudomonadati; phylum Myxococcota; class Myxococcia; species Deltaproteobacteria bacterium. Next base: position 2,061 of record JABJBS010000147.1, on the reverse strand, counting down.
GCGTCACATGCCAGAGCACATCTTTAATGTAGCTAAGGGTGGTCATGTCTTCAGCGTTATCGGATTGAAATCCTATGTTGGGGAAAATTGCCCAATCGCCTACGGTGAGTAGGTTAAGCAAAATGACCGCAACAAAGAAAGACGGCAAGCTGTAGAGCATAAAGAGAACGAAGGTGACGATTTTATCGGCCAACGAACCTTGGCGCACTGCTGACCAAATTCCCAGTGGTAGGGAGATAAGGTAAATCAGAAAGACCGAGCTGACGGCCAGGGTGATGGAGTACTTGAGCTTGGAGAGAACAGTATCCAATACGGGCTTTTTGTCGATGTGTGACTTACCGAAATCGAGGCGCAGAAGATTGCCCCAGTATTTTGCAAAGCGTGTATCGAAAAAGAAGATGCCAACCTTCTGGCCGGCGGAGTAAGACCACTGGCTTTCGTTTGCTTGCCACCAAGTTGCCCAGAACCCCTCGACCGCTGTGATGCGCTCTTTTTGAGCTTTGAGAGCCTCTGGAGTGGATCCTTCAGATTTCACCGCGTTGTAAAACCATGCCTTGAGTTCTCGGTTGGCCGCTCGAATCTTCTTGTTTTCTTCTTTTTGTCGAAGCTCTTCTTCGGGAGCCAAGTCTCGCTTTGTGTATTCCGTGAGCAGAGGCGCTTGAGCGTTAACCGCCAGCCGCTGGCTTGCTTTGGCTTTTGCTTCTTCAGAAGTGCATTGGGTTAGACAGAACATAAGACCAGGCACAGCGTAACGCCCCCAGTCATCCATGTTTTCTTGTGCTTCAATCTGGCGGGCTAGGGAAGCGCTGCCATCAAGGTTCAAGATGTCTGTGATGGTGTCTTCAAGGTCTGTACCAACCAAGTTGTAGCGCGTGTTGAAAATGATGGGCTTGTCGAGACTGAACTGCTCTTTAAAGATGCGGTACGATTCTCGGTTGTCACCTTTTTCAGCATTCTGATTGCCGTCGCCTGAGAACTGCTGTGCTCCCGGATCACCCGCGCCTAGGTTCAGTAGGACGAAGATAAGTAAGCTGATGGCAAAGAACGTTGGAATCATCAGGAGTATGCGCTTGATAGCGTAAGTTAACATAGCGGCCTCCTAGTTCTGCTTTAAGTACCAAGAACGCAGGTTCATGTAGGGACGAACTTTTCCTACGGTGGTTGCGTTCATAAGTTGCGGCGTCCAAAAGTAAGGTGTCTTTGAACGGAAGAGGAAGGTGTAAGGCTGCTCATCGTAGATAATACGGTGAAACTGCCGAGCCAACTCGTAGCGTTTTTCCATGTCGAATTCGAATTCCATGGTTTCGATAATCTTGTCGGCTTGCTTGTTGCGGAAAGCGACGAAGTTACTCGACTTAGGTTCGTCGGCGTGACGAGAGTGCCAGATTTGGTCGAAATCAACATCGGGACTGGTTCCCCAGCCGAGCATGACCGCGTCAAATTGCTTGGTATGGAGTTCCTTTTGGAAGTTGGCCCATTCCATCGCTTTTAAGTTGCACTTGATGCCGATTTTCTTGAGCGACTCTTTGAGAATCTCACCTGTATCCTGGTGAACAGGGCGGGCGACGATATTGAAGGTGAATTCAAACTCAAGGCGGCGGCCGTTGACCATCTTGTCTCGGATGCCGTTGCCGTTGGAGTCTTTCCAGCCAGCTTCCGTAAGAAGCTTCTTAGCTGCTTCCAAGTCGTATGGAATGGATTTAAGAGTTTCGTCGTAGTGCGGCAGTCCCGGTGTGATGGGGCCTGTGGTTCTTTGACCCAGTCCAAAACGAACTTCTTTGAGAATCTCGTCAGCTTTGAGAGCATGGCTCATTGCTTTACGAACACGCTTATCGGAAAAGAAAGGTTTGTCACCGTTCCATCCGATGTAGCTATAGCCGTAGCTCCAGTAGAAGTCGTGCTGGATGGTACCATCTTGAAAGAGCTTATTTTTCTCGCTCTTCTTCATGACCTGGCGAAAGTTTTGAGCATTGAGCTCTGTGAGGTGAACACCTTGATTGGTTTTTTCAGTAGTCGACTGAGCCGACTTTAAAAGCATCAGTGGGTGCTGAACGTCGTCTT
>JABJBS010000146.1 GCA_018668695.1 Deltaproteobacteria bacterium | reverse complement strand
GGGCAAAGGCTTCAACGGTCCAGCCATCGCTGGTTTGAGTAGGGTCTGAAGAACCGATGGCAAAACCGCTCGTGGTAAAGCCAAGCGCAGGATCGTAGGGTAGGTTTTCAGCTTCCTGGAAACTTGGTGCCGCATCGTAGAGATTGGTATCAATTCGAAAACCACGAATGAAGATTGCGACATTGTCACTGCCATTGAATGATTCGGGCAAACTTACAAGTTGGGTTTGAAGATAGGAATCTTCTCCGAGCTCCGAAGAAGAGGGCTCAATAATAAAGTCTACGGAAATCTCTTCTACAACCAATCCCGGGTGTGCAATCGCAATGGTTTGATAATGCGCGGTGGTAGAGTCCATCGCACCGAAGTCGCCGCCGTTGTTTTGAACTCTTATACTGGGTGCTTCTTGAGTAAGGTCAGCTGTAAGCTCAGTGGCGGCAATGCGGTGTGGAAGGCTTTTCCAGCCAAGTTCCATGCCGGTAGGGATTTGAGCCTCTACGGGGGTTTGGCTACAACCAGCAGCACTTAAGAGTAAGAGAGTCGCCCATAGATTAGTCTTGTTCATCCCATTGTCCCAACAGTTGTTCGATGTCCCAGATAGCATGAGCCGAAAGTCCGCGAAGCCGAGCCATTTTCAAGGCGTTCTTTGACAAGGGTAAATAACTATCCAGTGCACTTTTATCGAGCACCTGAAGATGTTTGGCAATGGTTTTATGGTCACCTCGTAAAACCGGACCGGTTAATGCATGGATAAGATCTTTCTCTTTACTGGCTTGGAGTGCGCCTATGGCGAGGTCGAGTAGAGGGGCAGGGTCGTCGAGGCCGGCAAGGGCGGCTTGCTCTTGGGCTTGCTGAAGCAGTGAGACCACGAGGTTGGAGGCCATCACCGCGGCTGCATGGTAGCGGCCCCGCTCATGAGAGCGAATGCTAAAGCTTGTGCCTCCGAGTTTCTCAACAAGCTCTTTAAGCAGAGCTTGTGTGGCTTGATCACCTTCGACTGCGTAGGTTGCCTGACGAAGCCTTGAACGCGCAAGCTCGGTATCTGGAAGAGCTGCCAATGGATGGAGTGCACCGCGCTTGGTTTCTTTGGCGGCCGGCAGTTGCTGGGCGGGCATGCAGCCAGAGGTGTGAATGATGAGGGTTTGCGACTTAAAATGCGCCAGTGAGCATAGAGCCAGAGAGGTGCTCTCAATGGCATCGTCACTTATCGCAATGACGATAACATCAGCGTCTTGCATAGCATCGGCAAGACCTGTGGCTTCGTATCCTGCATAGGTTTTAATATCTTTGGGTAACGAGACTCTGGTGAACCGCTCCGGGCTACGGTTCCAGATTCCGCTGATCTTGAACCCTGCATCTTTGAGGGCCCATGCCAGTCCGCTTCCCACGCTTCCCGCGCCAGCAATGAAAAATGTCTGAAGTGATTTCACTGAACCTCTGGACTCACCAGTTCAGTGGAGTCGCCAGAAGGAATACTTTCGATATGAAGTTTATTCTCACCGAATGAATCAATTTGAGCAGTGTCGCCAAATGAGATCGCACCTTCGAGAATTTTCTCAGCCACTGGACCTTCTACGTATTGCTGTATCGCTTGGCGCATTCCCCGAGCACCTTGCTCTGGGCTAAAGCCGCCATTGTCGAGGAGAAAGTCGAGAACATCTCCGCTCCACTCAAGCGTTACTTCACGTTCCGAGAAGAGCGTGCGTGCACTTTCTCGCAGCTGCAGATCTGCAATTTGGTGTACTTCTTCTCTGGTAAGCGGTTGGAAGACCAGTCGTTCGTCGAGGCGTCCCCAAAGCTCTGGAGGAAGCTGGGCACGGGCGTTTTCCAAAACGTCACCGGCAATATTTTTCGAGCTTCCTGAGCCGTTGCCGCCAAAACCGATAGCGCGAGCACTGGCTGCCTTGATCGCTTCAGCACCGAGGTTGGAGGTGAGTACAATCACAGTGTTGGAGAAACTTACGCGGCGGCCTTTGCTGTCGGTGAGATGGCCTTCATCGAGCACTTGCAGAAGTACATTGAGAACATCGGGGTGTGCTTTTTCTATCTCATCAAAGAGAACAATCTGAAAGGGTCGCTTGCGCAGAGCTTCGGTAAGTTGCCCGCCTTTTTCGTACCCAACATAGCCGGGCTGAGCGCCGATTAAGCGTGCCACGGAATGTTGTTCCCCAAGCTCGCTCATATCGATTCTAACGACGGCATCGCGGCGACCAAAGAGAAAGTCAGCCAGTACCTTCACCATCTCGGTTTTGCCGACGCCAGTGGGTCCCAAAAAGAGAAAGCTACCGATTGGCCGCTTGCTATTGAAGCCGGCAAAGCCGCGGCGAATCGAATTACAGACCGCTTTAACCACATGTGGGTGACCGATAAGGTCTGCTGAGATGATATCTTCGGCTCGGTTAAAGCGATCTCCATCAGCTTCAGCAAGACGTTCCAAGGGAACTTGAGTCCATTCGTGAACGACCCGTGCAATGTCGATACGCTGCACATGTGAATCGCCGCGTCGTCGGGCTCGAGAGCCAGCGAGATCAAGCACTTGAAATGCTTTATCGGGAAGCTTGCGTTCGTTGACGAATTTATGGGTTAGCGTCACAGATGCATGGACAGCGTCGAGGGCGAAATCCACCTGGTGGTGGTCCGCATAGGCAGTGATGCCGCCTTCCAGAATCAAGATGGCTTCGTCGACGCTGGGTTCCTGTACATCGATTGGCGTGAACCGGCGCTCCAGCGCAGGGTCTTTTTCGATGTGTTTTTCGTATTCATCGGTGGTGGTTGCGCCAATACAAGGGAACTCGCCGCGGGCCAGGGCTGTTTTCAGCTCGTTGGCAGCATCTTGTGGGCCATCGCCACTGGCTCCAGCGCCCATAAGCGTATGGAGTTCATCGATGAAGACAATGATTTTACCGCCGGCTTTTGCCACCTCTTCTTTAATGGTGGCCATGCGTTCACTGAACGCGCCCCGAAGGCTTGTGCCCGCAACCAAAGAGCCGGTGTCGAGAGCGAAAAGGAACTTGTCTTGAAAGTGAGAGACTTCCAGATCTCCACGCGCAATTTTAACTGCGAGTCCTTCTACAATGGCTGTTTTGCCGACGCCTGGAGGGCCGATGAGGATTGGGTTGTTGGAGCGGCGTTTGCCTAAAGTGTCAATCAGAGCCTCAAGCTCTTGGTCTCTTCCAATCACAAGATCCAGCATACCACTGCGGGCTCTTTCTGTGAGGTCAACACCGCAGCCATACAAGCAAGGTGCCATCTCTTCGAGGGTAGCTGCTTTTTCGGGGCCAGCGGTGGACACTTCAGCGATGGGCGCTGGGCGTTTAGGTTGAGCTACTTTTTCGACCGCTTTTTCTAAGGCGCTGAATTCATCTTGCTCGCCAGCAGGTTCTGCCGGGCTTGGTACAGGGCTCTCAATAACTTTTTCTTGAACCCGAGTAGAGGGCGGCTGGGTGCGTCCTGTGATGATGGGCCGAGCGCTTAAGCTAGCTCGCGGAATATCAAAGCGTTTGGGGTAGCGTTCTCGCGTCACAAAACTTACAGCCTTGTTACGAAGCCCAGTCAGAGAAATACCAGTGCGCTCCAGTAAGCGGTAAGCAAAACCATCGCGGAGCCGAGTGATACCGATCAGAAGATGTAGGCAGTCGGTGCTCTTGCTGCCGGAGCCTTGAGCAATCTCTCGGGCTCGCTCTCGAAGGCGTTGAACAGTGCGTCTGGGTTCATCCTCGAGCATCCGGATAGCGTCTAGGATACATTCTTCATCGATTCTTTGTTCAGACAAGAGTACCTGGGCGCGATTGGGGAAGGTAAACAACGCAAGAAGCAGGTGGGCGGATGAAAGAGGATGATTCGCATTGGCTGCGATGTCTTCAGCTTCGAGAAAGGCTCGAACCAGCTGTGTACTGTCCGTAACTATTTGCACTTAAAACGCCTGGTCCTGCTACCGATATGGCTGCGATAGCTCAATGATTTCCGACCATCATGCCATGACGGTCCGACCAATATGCCCAAGGTCGATCCCCGAAACAATTGCCAGAGATCAAAGGCTGTACGAATTTAACCACCTGCGTACGTTCTGAAGGCGAAGATCTTTTTTTGCATAAAATTAGCCGATATCCTGCATAATATACACCGTAAGATGCTTGATCATTCATTAAATATGCTGCAAGGATGCATAATATGTGGCGAGAAGAACTTATAAAGCTCATTGATCAAGGCGTCTTTAAGACCCAGGGTGAGCTGGTTTCTGCTTTAAAATCAGCAGGTTACGATGTGAATCAGGCCTCGGTTTCACGAGAATTAAAATCTCGTGAAGTGCATAAAGTTGATGGCATCTATGTCTGCGACAGTGGCTCTTTGCCGCCAAACGTTCCCGTTACGGACGCTCAAGCGACGCAAAGTGGACCCATGGTCGTTCTTAAAACGATTCCGGCTTCTGCTCCGATGTTGGCGCAATTTATTGATGACGCCCAACTTGCGGGTGTGCTCGGTACCTTGGCAGGCAATGACACGGTTTTTGTAGCCTGCGCCGATGAGCATGGAGCCCGTATCCTGGCTGGTTGGCTCAAGCGCGACATCCCAGGCTTGATACGCCGCCGCAGTGCCTAAGACTCGAGAACCCTTCGAATTAATTCAATGGAAACAAAATTATGAAAATCAGATTGAACAAAATTGCCTCTTCCACCCGAACCGCCAACATTCATGAGGAAGTTGTCGTAGGTGGCCCGATTCCCGCTGAACAGGGAACAGTGCTCGCAGTGCGCGTTTTAGATACGAAGACTGTTTACAACACACTCGAGGACGAACACGGCCGAACGATGCCCGTACATGCCGGAGATTTAGTGGCAGGCGTTTTAGGTGCTCGCGAAGCCTTGCGAGGTTACGCTGGGCGAATCCCAGAAAAAGTTGAAAAGGGCGATATTCTTCATTTGCTCAATATGGGCGGAGTGATTGGTGAATGCACATCCGTAAACCCAGATGTGGGCCCCCCATGTAGAGTTGAAGTACTCGGTGCTGTCATGACATTTCCAAAGCTGGGTCACCGGGTGGGCGTGCCGGCAAATATTTTTCCTGGAACCGTCCCACTGGTGGATAAGTTACCTGCAAATGTACCTCCCACCTTATTTGTTGCCGGAACTTGCATGCATGCAGGCAAGACGAGCGCTGCATCGATTTTGATTCGCGAGGCTACTCGCCGGGGTCTAAAGGTTGGCGCGGCGAAAGTGACCGGTGTGGCCCTAAGACGAGATGCCTTGGAGATGCGAGACCATGGCGCCGTAGAGGCTATCACTTTTGCAGACGTTGGTTATTCCTCAACTGCGAATATGCACGTGCCCGATATTGCTAAGAGCTGTATTTCCCAATTGGCTGAGCATTCGTTGGATATGATTGTCTTAGAGCTCGGCGATGGGATCATGGGCAGTTATGGCGTTGATTCCGTTTTGTTTGATGAAGAGCTTAAAGCTTTGCCTAAGGCCTTGATGATGGCCGCCAATGACCCTGTTGGTGCTTGGGGAGCGGTAAAATGGCTCGAAGAAAGAGACTGGCTACCGACCCTGATTACAGGCCCGGCAACTGATAACGAATCAGGCAGCCGAGCTATTCGGGAACTTACTGGTGTGCCGGCTGTTAACGCGCGGGCTCAAGCAAAAGAACTTACGG
>JABJBS010000145.1 GCA_018668695.1 Deltaproteobacteria bacterium | reverse complement strand
CTTTTTTCTTACCCATGGCTTTACGCAGAGAATCCGCGCCGCCGAGAGTGAAGCCTGAGAGATCAACCGCAATTTGCATGACCTGTTCTTGGTAAACAATAACGCCGTAAGTGTTTTTGAGAATCGCTTCACACACAGGGTGGGGGTAATCGACCTTTTGGCGACCGTGCTTACGCTCAACGTAATCTGTGGTCATGCCGGCATCCATAGGACCAGGGCGATAAAGGGCCACAGCTGCAATGATGTCTTCGAAACAATCGGGCTTTAACTTTTTAAGCAGGTCTTTAAAGCCAGAAGATTCAAGCTGGAAAACGCCGTCGGTATTGGCTGAAGCTATGAGGCGATACACTTCGTCATCGGTAAGCGGAATCGCTTCGATATCAAAGTCTTTATTAGGGCCCATGGGGCCATCACCAACCGCTTGATGAATATGTTCGATAGCACCCGATATAACCGTGAGTGTTTTGAGGCCTAGGAAGTCAAACTTCACAAGACCAGCTTCTTCTACGTCGTCTTTCGAAAATTGCGTGACCATCTCGCCTTGTTTGCCTCGGCAAACCGGTGAGTAGTTCCAAAGATCTTGGTCGCCAATCACAACACCTGCAGCATGAATACCCGTCTGGCGATTGAGGCCTTCAAGTGCTCGTGCAATCTTGATGATGTCTTTGTAGATCGGCTTTTCTTCTTGAATCTCGCGAAGCTTAGGTTCGATCTCTAACGCTTTATCGATACTAACTTTCTTGCCGTCGATAAGCCCTGGGATGAGTTTGGTGATTTCGTTGATTTCATGAAAGGGCACCTGCATCACGCGGCCCACATCTTTAATAACGCTCTTACCGCCAAGCTGTGCATAGGTGACAATTTGTCCCACGTTTTGTTTGCCGTACTTATCCACCACGTAATTGATAACTTCGCCGCGCCGGTCTCGACAGAAATCGATATCAAAGTCGGGCATGCTCTTACGCTCTGGGTTTAAGAAGCGCTCAAAGATAAGACCGTAAGGAATCGGATCGATGTTGGTAATACCCAAGCTATAAGCAACGAGGCTCCCTGCGCCGCTGCCGCGTCCAGGTCCAACCGGGATACGGTTGTCTTTGGAATAGCGAATAAAATCCCAAACAATCAAAAAGTATCCGGGAAAGTCCATTTTATTGATGACGCTGAGTTCATACTCCAAGCGCTCTTTGTAAACCTTTTCATCAATCGGGTAGTTGGCAAGCTTGATGCGCTGCCTAAGACCGTCGAATGAGATTTTCTCCAGATAGGTTGCCTGGTCGTAGCCTTCAGGAACGCCGTAGTTGGGCAGGTAGGTATTCCCAAGATCAAGCTGAACATCGCAGCTGTTGGAAATGCGCATGGTGTTTTCCAAAGCTTCGGGACAAAGGTTTCCAAAGCTGTTCCACATTTCCTGAGGCGTCTTAATATAGAGATCGTCGGAGTGTTTAAACCGTGCGCGAAATTCATCGATGGAACTGTTTTGCTGGATGCACATTAAAACTTCGTGTGCTGCAGATTCTTCTGGCGATACGTAGTGGGCATCGGCGGTTGCGACCATCGGAATGTCGTAGGTTCGCCCGATTTCTAAGATGGCTTGGTTGTAATCGTATTGGACGTCGTAGCCGTTATCTTGAATCTCTAAGAAGAAGTGACCCGGCTCAAAGATATCTTTGTATTCTTTCGCCACTGCCGCCGCGGCAGAATCCCCGCCTTTATGAAAAGGTTTGGCCACCACGCCGCCCAGACACGCGGAGAGTGCATAAATACCCTTGCTGTGTTTGCGCAGCAGTTCTTTATCGATCCGTGGGTTGTAGTAGAAACCTTCCATAAACCCCATGGAGGTGAGGTAGGTGAGGTTCTTGTAGCCTTCGTTGTCTTTGGCAAGAAGCACCATATGGGCGCTGTCTCGTTTGGTTTTGTCCATACGGTCGCCAGAGGCAACGTAGGCTTCACAACCAAAGATAGGCTTTACTTTTTGTTTATTGGCTCTTTTGTAGAAATCAACGGCGCCGTACATATTACCGTGGTCGGTAACGGCAACGGAGGCCATACCGCGCTCCTCGATGGATGGTGCCAGGTCTTCCATACGGATGGCCCCATCGAGAAGCGAGTACTGCGTATGCAGGTGAAGGTGTGTAAAACCTTTGTCTTTACCGAGTGTCGTGTCTGCGCTCATAGAGCAGCCCTAAACCTAATAATGACGAACTTCAACCAAGCAATTACGAATACAGATTGCACATGATCAACTAGAGAGCCCCCCTCCCTTGTCGAATGGAAAGATCCTAAGGGTATCGGATCTCGGGTACAACGTCTGAGATCTGTTTTTGTTACCACTAATTTTCTTTCACGTACTAACTTGTACTTAGCTCAATAATACTTATTTAAGTTCGCCTTGTTTTTTCTTGACCCTGGGTTTTGAGTCACTGAATCCGGAAAAATTTTACCAACCGGTGCTTTCGGTGTCTAAGCTCTCAGAGAGATCTGACAAATAGAGCCGATCTTACGAGATCATCTTTACAATATTGTGAAATGCGGTTAGCCACGCGATCCTAAGTGTGTTGCGGCACGCCGGGCTTAAAGGAAACGACCCATATGTCACGTATTAATATTGAAAGAAGTCACAACCTGACCGTTGATGAAGCGCGAGTGAAGGCGCAAGAAGTAGAAGCAAAGCTACACGAGCGTTATGGCCTGCGTACCCGGTGGGAAGGCAATACCGTCCACATTGAAGGTAAAGGCGTTAAAGGCACCTTATCTCTTCAGGGCGATAAAGTTGTTGTGGATCTGAAGCTTGGCTTAGCGGTGCGCATGTTTGCGAAGAAAATCGAAGATTCCATTGGGCGTTCTCTAGACAGAGCCTTGGGTTGATTGAGTGAGTAGGAGTTAAGCCATGTTAAATATACAAGGCCAAATTGATCCAACCCTGGATTTATTTGAAGAAATTGAGCGACTGAAAAAAGAACGCAACGCCGTGATTATGGCGCACTATTACCAAGAGCCAGATATTCAGGACATTGCTGATGTTCTGGGCGATTCATTACTCTTGGCGCGCGAAGCACAAAAAACCGATGCCGACGTGATTGTACTTTGCGGCGTACACTTCATGGCCGAGACAGCCAAGATTTTAAACCCGAACAAAGTTGTGGTTCTTCCTGATTTAGAAGCAGGTTGTTCGCTTGCCGATAGCTGTCCGCCGGATGAGTTTAAGGCTTTTACCGATAAGTACCCAGATCACACAGTGGTAAGCTATGTGAATACCACCGCCTCTATCAAAGCACTGAGCGATTGGATTTGTACTTCAGGCAACGCAGCCGAAGTTGTGAATGCTATCCCTGCGGACGAGAAAATTATTTTTGGACCCGATGTAAACTTAGGCCGTTGGGTTCAGAATCTAACCGGTCGCGAGATGAAGATTTGGGAAGGTTCTTGTTTGGTTCACGAAACGTTCAACGAGCAACGGGTACTGAGCTTGATGGCAGAGAACCCAAAGGCAGAACTGATTGCCCATCCCGAGTGTGAGCAGGTCGTACTGAACCATGCACATTATATTGGCTCGACCAAACGCCTCCTGACCTATGTTCAAGAGAGCGATAAAGAGACATTCATCGTGGCTACGGAAGCCGGCATTTTGCATACCATGAATAAAGCTTGTCCCGATAAGACCTTTATTCCCGCGGCGCCTGCCGAGGCTAACGCCGACGATCCAAGCTGCGGGTGCAGTACATGCCCTTATATGAAGCTCAATACGCTCGAGAAGGTCTACTTGTGCCTACGTGACCTGACACCTGCCATTGAAATGGACGAGGGCCTGCGCTCCCGTGCCTTGGCACCGATTGAGCGTATGCTAACCGTTGGTTAAGAATGGGGTGGGGGATACCCGGCAATTAGCCGTGTTGCTCAGCCAATTTATCCAGGCGCTCTAAAGCCGCCTCAATATCGTGCAGAGATCCAAAGCCCTTGGTTTTAGTCGGGTGGATTCGGTCCCAGCCGGCCCAAAGTGGTCGCGGCTTGACCAAAGCTTTTACAAATTCTCGATCACACATTTCTTCTGAGTACTCATCGAGTTCTGTTTGGTGCTTCTCTGCCCAAATCTTCATGACCGGATCTTCAAGAAGCTGTTTGGCAGCCAGGTGGAGCCTTAAGGTTTCTTGATAACCGTATTTGAAAATCTCGCGCAGCGGCCACTCTTGGAGAAGCCCTTTGACTTCATTCATAAAGAGGTGATGCCGCTCGGCAACAATAGGCTCGCCTTTGCCAACAAGAACTTCCAAACCAACATTTAACAAGCCGATGGCCCGTTTGGCGATGGCTTGAGTGTAGTCCAGGTTACTTGGGCTTTCTTCGAAGGCGACTACCGAGGCATTCACCAAATAAATCAAATTGCTTTCCAGGTGGCTCAGTACATTCTTATCTTCAATACCCAAAAGCCCGTGGCTCAGCAGTCCGCCAGCATTAAGTGGGCTGGCGTAGATTGCAGGCATCGACTTCGTCAAAGACGGTCCTTTAGGAATGTACACACCGGGAGCTTTTTTACCCGGCTTACTAAATAGCTGCAGAGAGTCGGTAAACTCCGGGAAGCCCATTTCCATGAGCCGGTTGCTTCGAAAGCGCCAAGCATCTTCATAGAGCGGGCTTTGCATCTCGGAAAGCGTGTAAAGAATCAGGTGGTAGCCAGCATCGGGGCCAGCAAATTTATAAATAGCTGCCACCAAATCAAGCGGATCGATTTCTTTGTCGGAATCGATCTCTTTGGGCTCGATGACAAAACGTCCGTCGGAGGTAACCCGGTTGCGGACATCTTTGCGTCCTGTGGTTGGAATCTCCTCATCAACCTTTTGAAAGATGACCAAGGCATCGCGCAGGTATAGAGCTTGAAGTTGGTCTTCGAGGCTTAGGAAGGCCGCTACAAGAGCTTGTGAGCTTAAGCTGGCAAAGGGTGCGAGCCACACATCGATATCATCGAAATTGATGTTCTCGCCTTGCCAGCAGTCTAAATCGACGAAGGCTTGGAGCTGGTCTGCGCTGGCGCACATCAAGATAGGGCCAGCACTTTCGAGTCCGAGTTCTTTAACCATGAAGTACACTTCAAGAGGTTCCATCCTACTCACTTGCCGCGTGAGGTCATCAGCTTCTAAAAGAGCTTTGCCTCGTCTGGCCAGTGAGCGGGAGAGATCACGCTCGAAGTGACTCAAGGACTTTGGATTGGTCTGAGTCATTAGATTTTACGTTCAGTTATTAAACCGAAGCAGGTGCTGCTTCGAGTGTTTCAGGGGGCGCTTCAATTGCACTGGGCTCAACAACGGTTTGTTCAGAAGAAGCTTCTTCTGAAGGGGTTGCTTGAGTTTCGTCGTCTTCGAAAAGAGAAGCATCGAGTTGAACAGGTGCTTTTTCAGCTTCTTCAGCTTTTTCAACCGCTGCGGCCGCGGCTTCTTGTTCAAGAACAGCTTGCTCTTCTTCACGCTCTACGGCACGTGTTTCTGCTTCCACCAAAGTGCGTGGTCGAGGAGGCTTCACATCGCCCTTAAGCAGCGCGATTTCGCTGATGGCGTCGTAGTACTGACGGCCGAGGGTGAGGAGCTTGTCTTCAAGAACACCGGTCTTATTTTTGGTCATGATGTCTACGCGGCGGTAACGCTCAACGCGGAAGCGTGTCTCTTTAACTTCTGCCTTCACTTTGGCAACGTACTTTTTATTTTCGGTGAGCTTGGT
>JABJBS010000144.1 GCA_018668695.1 Deltaproteobacteria bacterium | reverse complement strand
TATCTCCTCTTCCTGGCGCGACACCATGTAAGCCTGGTTCAGCAACACTTCCCTTCTTCGGAGTTCAGCCCATTCTTGTGGACGATGAAGGAAAAGAACTCGTGGGCAATGGCGTCTCGGGGAACTTGTGTTTAAAGCAGCCTTGGCCAGGGCAGAGTCGAACGATTTGGGGAGATCATGAGCGGTTTTGCCAAACTTACTTCTCCATGTTTCCTGGGCTTTATTTCACAGGTGATGGTTGTCGCAGAGATGAGGATGGCTATTACTGGATTACTGGCCGTGTCGATGATGTCCTCAATGTATCAGGCCACCGGTTAGGAACAGCGGAAATTGAAAGTGCGTTGGTTGCACATCCGTCGATTGCAGAGGCAGCGGTCGTGGGTTACCCACATGAGATTAAGGGCACGGCAATCTTTGCTTACGTGCAAGTCAATCAGAGTGCGCAAAGTGGTGATTCTAAGGTCCTGATCGACGAACTCAAGGGCTGTGTTCGTAAAGCCATTGGACCGATTGCTACCCCAGAAGCATTGCAATTTGTATCAGGCCTTCCGAAAACCAGATCTGGCAAGATTATGCGTCGCATTCTGAGAAAGATTGCATCCGGTGAGTATGGGGAATTGGGTGATGTTACAACGCTCGCAGATCCTGCAGTGGTGGAGAGCCTTATTGAAGGCCACCGCGCCCGTTGAGTCAGAATGTTAAGGTTGTGTTTTCAGAAGGTGCAATCACTTCAGTGGACGATTCCAATTCACGAAGTCGTGCTTGAGCTTGACCCAGCTTATGGTCGATGTCCGCATCGGTTTGAGCTGGATCGTGATGAAACAAGCACAACTGTTTGGCTTGAGCTTCATGTGCAACGTCGACGACTTCTCGAACACATGAATGTCCCCACCCTGTATGTGCAGGGTATTCTTCGTCACTGTAGGTGGTATCCATAATCAGCGTGTCGGCGCCCTTGATAAACTGAATCAACTTGTTGCGATAGACAGGGTCAAAATGCTGACTGTCTTTGGGGAAGAGCTCGTTATCAGTGATGTAGCAAAATGAACGGTCACGATAATCTACGCGGTATCCTAAACAGTAACCAGGATGATTTAAAAGCATCGTGCTCACTTTTATCCCGTCAAATTCAACCGTCTCTTCACATAGGTTCCGGAAATAGACTCTTGCGGCAAATTGATTTAGGTTCACTGGGAAGTAAATCCCGTCCATTTGGCCAGCGATGAGTTCACGCATGGAGATATCTCCGTGGCTGGCTCCAAGAATCTCAATCTCGTTTCCCTGCTGATAGAGCGGTGCGAAGAATGGAAGTGCGTTGATGTGGTCCCAGTGTGGGTGTGAGATGAAGATCCGCGAGTGAAAATTACTTAAGTTTTTAGTCGCTAAGCTATCTGATAACTGCTTGATACCGCTGCCCGCATCAAAGATAAGAGATTGCCCACGAGCAAACTCGAGTGAGACACATGATGTATTGCCGCCGTAGCGCAGGGCGTCTGGGCCACATACCGGCAATGTTCCGCGAACTCCCCAGAAAGTAAGCTCAACCTTATCATCGAGTGCTTTGGTGAGTTCGGAGCGAAACTGTTCCGGAGTCATCGGGCGTTGTAAATAACCATCAGCGCCCATTTCGAGAGCTCGTTTTCGGTCGAGGGCGTAGGGCTTTGAAGATACGAATACGACCCGGATGCCTTCGCAAGCGGGGTGGTTTTTAATGCTGTGACAAAGTTTGAGCCCGTCCATGTCGGGAAGCATCAAGTCGATTAAGACGCAGTCCGGCTGTTCGGCAATCGCGCGTTCCAAAGCCTCAGCTCCAGTTCCGGCGTGATGAACGACATGACCGGCCGAAGCCAGAAGGTCTATTTCGCGGCAAAGCGATTTGTGGATGCCGTTAACGGCAAGGATACTTAGGGCGGTAACCATACTATTTCTCACTTTTCTTCTCAGCCTAGAAACGTTTGAGAAGAGATATTCACGCGGGGTAAGCGTGTACGCCAGCTAAAAGCAATCGGTGCCTGGGGGCAGTGAGTCCATTAACAAGGCGTTACTGGGCCATAATGGCGGCGCACACTCTTGTCAAAGCAATAATCTCGGTCGTCGGCGCATTTTGATCATTTTTTATTTAGCATAGTGCCCACGTTTTATGTATTCATATCAGTGACTTAGGGCTGATGAAGATGGCCTTGGAATGTTGTAAGTCTGAGGACACGCTCCTTGGAGTGGTGTCAGGGAATCCTCGCGTTCACTGACAGACTTGACTTCTGTGACGCAGCGCACGATAGTTGAGCCATCATGAAGCAACAATTTCAACACCATCTGCATCATCATGGCCTCTGGGTCGGCTGATGGGTAGGTGTATTTGATTCTTGCTCCATCCACGCCGACCATAGGGTCGGCGTTTTGGTTTTCAGACCAAATGTTGATCCTTGAGGCAGTATGAAACAACCTCCCGTTTGCGATGAACGCAAGCGTTGAAAGGACAGCATTATGGAAAACAATCCCTCAACAGAGTGTGTGCGACTGGCATTACCTAAAGGCCGAATGAAAGACGGGGTTTTCTCGATTCTATCTGAGGCAGGTATCCGCATAAAAGTTAGTGACCGGGGCTACCGTCCCTCGATTAACTTGCCCGACTTCGAGGTGAAAATCTTGAAGCCACAGAATATCGTCGAAATGTTGGATGCGGGTAGCCGCGACCTTGGCTTTGCCGGTGATGACTGGGTTCAAGAAAAAGGTGCCAATCTGGTAGAGCTGGTTGATACGCGTATGGATCCTGTGAAGGTTGTAGCTGCCGCGCCGCGCCCTCTATTAGAGAATGGCAAACTTCCAAAACAGCACCTGGTGATTGCATCTGAATATGAGAACCTCACGCGCAACTGGATCAAGCGTGAAGGTTTAGATGCAACGTTTGTGCGGTCCTACGGGGCGACTGAAGTTTTCCCACCCGAGGATGCAGATTGCATCGTGGACAACACTTCAACGGGCTCGACCCTGCGAGCAAACAATCTGGATATTGTTGGTACCGTGGCGACTTCTTCCACAAGGCTTTATGCAAACCCAAGAGCCATGGAAATTCCGAAGAAAAAAGCAGCGATAGAAAACTTTGCCATGCTGGTTCAGTCTGTTTTGGCAGCGCGGAGCCGTGTGATGGTAGAAGTTAACGTCACTGCAGATAAGCTCGACAGTGTGGTTGAGGCCTTGCCGTGCATGCGTGATGCGACTGTTTCGCCTTTACGGGACAGCAAAGGTTTTGCGGTTAAAGCAGCTGTGCCGAGAGATGAACTCCCAACGGTGATTCCAATGATTAAGTCATCGGGGGGCACGGATATCGTTGTAACTCGATTATCTCAATTGGTGCCGTAATGAGTTCAGAGAAGCAGGAAGAGAAAACGTTGTCGGTTCAGCCAGCCAACGCGGTTGCGGGTGTGAAGCCCTATAAAATACCGCCAAGGCGTCAAGTGGTTGATTTGCCGCTGGGCAATACAGAGCGATTGTTTTTCACGGACGCGGAGTCCAAAGATTTACAAGCTCTGTTATCAGACCAAACCATTGATGACGTGATTGGCTATCCAAACCCTACGGTGCTGGAGGCGATGATTGCCGAGCAGTATGGGGTGGATACGGACCAAGTCATCGTCACCGCTGGCGGGGATGAATCATTGGAGCGGGCATGCAAGAGCGTTTTGATGCCTGGTACCGAAATCATCGTGCCTTATCCTACCTTCGAAATGATTCCTATTTATGCCGGCCTCTGCGGTGCCAAGGTCGTAGATGTTCCTTGGGTTGACGGCGCCTATCCGGTTGAGAGTGTTTTAGGTGCGATCACTAAAAATACTCGCGCTATCGTGATGATCAGTCCCAACAACCCAACGGGAACCAGCTTAACGGCGGAACAAGTTGACCAGCTGGCTCGCGGCGCAAAAGATGTTTTAGTCATTGCAGACCTTGCATACGCAGAATTCGCAAAAGAAGACTTGATGCCAACGCTGCTGAAGCACTCGAATGTTGTTATCACCCGGACCTTTTCCAAGGCGCTGGGGCTGGCCGGATTGCGAGTGGGGTATGCCATCGGGGATGCACGTGTCATCGCATGGCTTAAGGGAGCCAGTGGCCCGTACACGGTTTCCAAATTGTCATTGGCCATGGCCAAGGCACGGATGCAGGCGGAGCAGGCTCCGGTTCAAGCTTATATCGAACGGGTTCAGGCTGAGCGTGACAAGCTCGTGGCCCTTCTGCAAGAACTCGGTGCAACCAGTATCCCAAGTCAAGCAAACTTTGTTTTGGCGCGGTTTGAGAAAAGCGCTTGGGTTAAGGATGCTTTAGAAGGTTTAGGAATCGGCGTCCGAGTGTTTCCAGGAAAGCCTGGTTTGGAAGGTGCGGTACGTATCACCTGCCCAGGTAACGATGAGGTCTTCGAGCGATTGTGTGATGGGTTCCGGGCAGCCCTCAACCCGGAAGCGATGATTTTCGACTTGGACGGAGTTTTGGCTGATGTTTCGGGTTCTTACCGAGCAACGATTGTCGAGACCGCTGCAGCATTTGGAGTGACCGTTACCTCTGAGCAGATAAGCGCGCAAAAAGCAGCTGGCAATGCCAACAACGATTGGGTTGTAACACAAAGGCTTTGTGAGGAGGCCGGAGTAAACATTGATTTCGAAGCAATCAAAGATAAGTTTGAAGAAATTTATCAAGGAACTGCCGAGGCGCCAGGTTTGCGCTCCACAGAAACACTTCTCACTCCGAAGGTATGGCTGAATGCTTTGAAAGCGAAATTGCCGCTCGCGATTGTGACCGGACGACCTAGAAGCGATGCGCTTTGTTTTTTCGAAGAGAACGACATCTTAGACTGCTTCGAAGTTCTCGTTTGCATGGAAGATGCAGCGCTTAAACCTGATCCCGCTCCCGTCAATCTGGCTCTCCAAAAACTTGGAGTTAAATATGCCTGGATGATTGGGGATACGCCTGACGACATTCGCGCATCCAG
>JABJBS010000143.1 GCA_018668695.1 Deltaproteobacteria bacterium | reverse complement strand
TGAAGAACTCGGCGAGCAACGAGATTATAATGCGACCATTGGCGGCCAGCAATATGAGGTGTCTGAGGTTAAGCGCGCACTCTTCCCCGCCAAAGCAGGTAAGCTTACCATTCCAAGTTCCCAGATCAACATCGAGATGGTGGTTGAAAACTCCAGACAACAACGTGGCCGAGGACGCGGCTCAGTCTTCGATGGTTTTTTCTCGCGGGGGCAAACCAAACGTAAAACCCTACGAAGCAAACCCATCGAGCTCGTTGTACAAGAGCTGCCACCTGCTCCCCCAAATTTCAGCGGGTTGGTCGGTGAATTCCAAGCCAACGCTAAAATGAGTAAAACGCAGCTTCGGGTGGGTGAAAGCGCAACTCTGACCATCGTGATTTCAGGCAGTGGTAATTGGAAGAGTATTGCAGAGCCTGAACTCGGAGACCTCAGCGCATTTAAAACCTACAGCGACAAGAGCACCAACCATCCCAGTAAAAATAAGAACAACTTTGCTGGTCGTAAAGTATTCAAGCAAGCTTTAGTCCCCCTGCAACCGGGCCCTCAAACCATTGAGCCCTATGTTTTTACTTATTTCTCCCTTCAGCATGGCGAGTATCGCAACGCGAGAACTCGCCGATTCAATTTGAGTGTTGCCCCAGCCACCGAAGCGGAAAATCTCCAACTCACTGAAAACCGTGCTCCTGGCATGGGTAAGGTTGCAGTTAAAGTTCTCGCCGACGACATTCTTCCATTGAAAAAAAGCTTGGCTCAGGTCACGCCGCAAACCAAACCTCTCACTTACGCAATGAAAATGAGCCTGGGACTTGGTTTCCCAGCTTTTGCTTTTTTTGGATTTGCTTGGTTACAACGGCGCCGCGAAGAGGAAGCTTCCGATACAGGGCTAAAACGTAAGCGTATGGCCATGACCCAAGCACGTTCAGACATGAAGGCAATTGCAGAAAGCGAGAACCCACTTGCCGCAGGTTCACGCGTCCTACGCCACTTTCTCGGCAACCAGCTCAACCTAGAAGGCGGCGCACTTACATCCAGTGATGTACACGACACGCTTGTTGATAAAGGCGTCGATGCAGATCTCGCAAAACGCGTTCGTAAGTTTCTATCCGTTTGTGAGATGGCACAATTCGCGGCACCCAGTACGGAAGAGCAATCCTCTCAAAAAGTTGCCGACACCGTGGAGCAGCTTCTGAAGGACCTGCAACAAGCGATTGGAGGCCAGCGATGAAGAGCGCGCTTCAAAAGTGTATAATCACTTCAGTTTTGGCCGTTATGGCACTCAGCGGGCAGGCAGGCGCCGAGACCGCCGCGCTCTCTCAAGATGACGCTACCGGGCGCTACTTAGAGGCCGCAACTCTTTACGAAAAAGGTAAGTACCAAGAAGCCACCGAAGGATTCGAAAGCCTGATTGGTTTTGGTTACGAAAGCGGCGACCTCTACTACAACCTAGGCAACGCAAGACTAAGAAGTGGTAGATTAGGTGAAGCTATTGGTTCGTACTTGCAAGCTCAGCGCCACCTACCCCGGGACGGTGATCTGGCCGCCAATCTTAAGTTTGCCCGGCAAAGCGCTAAAGATGACCTACCTGAATGGAAGACGACGATATTCGAAACCTTGTTCTTCTGGCACCGCGGGCTTAGCCCTAGCGAACTCGGGAACGGCCTTATTATATTGAATGGAATATTTTGGGTATCTTGTCTGATTAGACTTTATCGGCGCCAGGCGGAATGGCTGATGTGGCTTCAACGAACTTCCTTACTGGCGTTACTTGCAATTGGCGTATCGTTCGGTGTGCGAAACTTTACACCCGTTCAAAGAGCCATTGTTCTTCCGGCTGAAGTCTCTATCCGGGCCAGTACTCAAGAAAAGAGTACGGTGCTCTTCAAGCTTCACGAAGGTGCTGAACTGCGTGTGATTGACCAAGAACAAGACTGGGTTCGAGTGAGTCTGCCAGACGACAAACAAGGTTGGGTCGCTTCGCGCCACGTAATGCTCGTGACGCTTTAATTAAGCCCTAAACCACTGGAGGAATTACATCCTCTCCATCATCGGCAGATTGAGGCAAGACATCCCAATCTCGAGCGTACGAGCCGTTGCGGCACAGAGTGTCATCCGTGACCGAAGCATCTCCCCTTCCGATTTTAGGATAGGACATTCAGCGAAGAACTGATTGTACTTTCGGCATACGCCGTAGAGATATTCGCATAAGAGATGCGGTAAGAGTGAATCACCAACTCGGCCAAGTAAATCGGAGAACTTTAAGAGTTCCACAGCGAGCTCGGATTCCTCGTTTGCATCAAGGCTAATTGGCTGCCCGTCAGCTTTAAAAGCGGTCTCATAGCGGCTTGTATACTCTCTGAGAACGGAACGGATACGAACCAAAGTGTATTGTAGATACGGTCCGGTATTACCTTCAGCAGCTAGGAGTTTATCCCAGTCGAATTTGTAGTCAGTTGCTAGGTTCTGAGCGAGGTCAGCATACTTTACTGCTCCAATACCCACCTTTGAAGCCATGGCTTGGTGTTCTTCCGCGCTGGCTTCCGGCCATTTCTCTTCAACCCGTGGCATAATTCTGGCTTGTGCTTCATCGAGCAACGCTGCGAGGCTTACAGTACCTCCATCGCGTGTTTTGAATGGCTTTCCATCGGCCCCAAGCATCATTCCAAATCCAACGTGCTCCATGACCGGGTCAAAGCCCATCCACTTCGCTGTGCTGAAGAGTTGGTCAAAGTGCAAAGACTGCCGCACGTCGACAACATAAATCATACGGTCTGTTTGATGCTCTTTCATACGGTGAGCAACCGTGGCCAGGTCTGTTGTTGAGTAAAGGAAGGCACCATCTTTTTTACGAATCAAAAAAGGTCGTTCGTGGAGCGGTGAGTCTTCGGGGAAAAATACAACCAATGCCCCGTTATCTTCACGAGCGATTTTCTTTTCAATCAGTGTCTCGACCACACCCGGTAAATCGTCGTGGTAGAAACTCTCGCCCTTCCAAGTATCAAACTCGATGTTTAATCGTTCGTAGGTGGCTTCAGCTTCGCGCCGTGAAATCGCAACGAAACGCTCCCAGAGCTTGTGGTTTTCTTCGTCACCAGATTGGAGCTTTGCCAACTCACTTCGGCATGCGTCTGCAATTGCTTCGTCGTCTTTTGATGCAGCCGACCCAGCTTTATAAAGCTCTTCTAGATCTGCAATGGTTGCTTCATCAGGATTGAGATTTTCGGCCTTATTTCGCCAAGCCCAAATCAAGATACCAAATTGAGTACCCCAGTCTCCAACGTGATTATCACCAATGACGTTGTGGCCCACAAATCGTAGAACCCGCACCAAAGCATCGCCAATGATGGTGGACCGTAAGTGCCCAACATGCATTTTCTTGGCTACATTCGGGCTTGAGAAATCCACGACAATGTTCTGCGGATTTTCGATTTTATCTATACCCAGGCGCTCACCGTCAGCCGCAAATCGGCCAATGGTTTCCCCGAGCCAAGCTGGACTCAAACGCAAGTTGATAAATCCCGGTCCAGCAATCTCTGGATCCAGAAACATGCCGTTGCCTTCGAGCTTTTCCATGACCTTCGTGGCCAGCTGACGAGGGTTGGTTTTCAACGTTTTCGCCAGCGGTAAAATACCGTTGATTTGATAGTGCCCGAAACGAGGGTCGTTGGTCTCGCGAACCACGGGATCTGCTTCAGTTTCTAATCCTGCCAAAATAGCTTGGCGAGCAATCGTCTCAAGGGTGGGCAACATGCCGGGCATACGTCGACTCCATCGAAAAAAGGGATGGTTAAGCGCCCTGATTTATAAAACAGGAGCAGCACGGCCACATTTCAAATAGAGGGCTTAAGAGTCAAGCCCCAGAGGCATGATAATCCGCTATAAGTTGTGAATATCCCTCGCGGAAGTCAGGAAAAAGCAACTTATAGCCCGTGGAACGTAAAAGCTCATTGCGACATCGCTTATTCGAGCGCCCCCGCATGGTGTCGTGGCGAGGCTGGTCACTTACCTCAGGAACATCTTGGCCAAGCTTGGCGGCTATAAACCGTAGCACATCATTGTAAGGAGCCGGATCGTCATCAACCCCAAGATAAAGCGGAGCGGGAGCCGGTAAGCTACATAAATGAGCCAAAAACCCAGCACAATCATCCCGATGAATCCGGTTGGTATAGTGCTCTTCGCTGCTCTTAAGCCTTGCAGTGCCGTCGGCCACCGTGCGAATCAAATAGGTTCTCCCTGGCCCGTAAATCCCGCCAAAGCGCACACTTGTGCCGGGAACCTCATATTCCGCTAAAAATTGTTCAGCCTCGAGCATCACCGTGCCCGAATATCCCTGAGGATTGGTTAAAGATGACTCCGTGACATCTTCGCCTCCGACTTGGCCGTAAACGCTCGTACTTGAGGTAAAAAAGACATGCTTGAGTTTACTGCCATTCGATAAGCACGCGTTGAGAACGTTGCGCAGCCCTTCAATATAAGCCTTTCGGTACCCTGCCTCACTTCGGTCACCGGATGCTGCTGCGGTATAATAGACAAGGTCGAGGGACTCAGGCAATACACTCAATGTATTAGGCGACCCAAGATCAGCATCAATTCCCTGAATCGCATTGGGTAACGACGAGCTATCACGCCGTAGGCCCCAAACCTGATGACCGGCTGCCTCAAGGCGAATACCAAGATGGCTTCCCACATCACCACAGCCCGCAATTAAGATGCGCATGCCGGTGCTTCCTGCTCTTTAGCTATTTTTCTTTCCACCCGTTCAACCCGCTTAAGGCTACCGGCCTCCCCTTCAGCCAGCTCCGCCGCTTTTGCGTGTTTCAATGCCTGGTTTAAGGCGCCAAGCTTATGCTCGCATAATTTAGCAAGCATGAGGTGTACCTCGCTTAACCGTTGGGCTTGTTCTAAATCTTTACCCACAAAGGCTAGCCCTTCATCCAGGAGTTCACGAGCTGCCTGCCACGATTTTTCTTTCTGAAGAATTTTAGCGCCAAGTAAACAACCGTCAAGCATCGTCTCCAATGGTGAGTCTGCCCCGGTAAGGTGTGATAGCCACTGCAAAGATGCAGCTCGGTCCTTCGCTCTCATCTGCAAGCGTGCGACGGCCAGAGTTAACCTGGGGTCTTTATCGGCCGTTGGGGATTCAAGGTCGTTGTTGAGTAGGCCCACCATCGCCGCCAAAGCGAGTATATCGTATTCATTGTGTTCTAGAATGGGATCTAACGACAGGCCTTCACCATCTTTGAGGAACTGAAAAAATATTCCGGGAATCATAAAACCCGGCACATCATCTTCGCGCTCGAAGCTTAAGACTTCCTCTTCCATATTCACCAAGCGCATTTGCTCTAGCATGGTCCCATAAACTCTTCGGCAACAATGCAGTAAATCGAGATGCGGGATTTCATCGGCCGCCTTCACGCGGTTTAGAACCCAGCGGTTCCGAATCAATGGCATGTCGTAGGATTTACCATTGTAAGTAACCAGCATGCTTGCCAGCCGTATTCGTTCTGCCACATAGGCAAGCATCGGTGCCTCTTCACCCAGGCGCGGCAACAAAAGCTGCTCCAACACAAATTCACCGGCTTCGAAGTACCCCAGCCCAATCAGGAAAGCGACGGTTCCTGTACCACCGGCGAG
>JABJBS010000142.1 GCA_018668695.1 Deltaproteobacteria bacterium | reverse complement strand
GATAGAGACCCTGCCCTTCACGCAGCTTCTTGGCATGCCCACCCAGCCTGGTCATCCGATGGACACGAAATAGATATACCGTTCATTTGGTCCGCTCTCGATTGCCCAAGCTCCGGCCCAGCCTTCGCCACGTCTATCCAACCCGATAGCGATATTGCTTATGTGCTGGGCACTCTAGACATCCGAGTCACGACGCGCCCTAAGATCAACGAGACCTACTCCATCGTCTGCGCTCTGGATGAAGGAGATGAAAGACTCTACCGAACCCGCGTGAGTCTCTACGCTCAAGACTCAACACTGCAGGCTACCGGAGCTGCCATTTGGGTCCAAGTGCCGCGCTCTCTCTTCAACAGCCCAGCTGCCTAGGTTGGTCATAATTAGGCCGCCGGGCTAAGGGGCAGTTGTGCAGATATTAAGTAAAAACAATCTTGAGGTAAGCTTCGTTGGGTTGGCCGTTTTAACCGCCTCCCTCTGGACACTCTTGCCCGATGGCGAGGTCATGGCAGCAAATACCAACATCCGCTCGATGACCTGGGGATCGGTTAACGACACCGTGATGGGAGGACGCTCTAGCTCCGACCTGACATGGAACAAACAAAACGAGCTGGTCTGGACAGGCCGATTGAGCCTGGAAAACAATGGAGGCTTTGTGTCTATTCGTACTCAAGGTGCCGAACTAGACTGGGCGGAATACGATGGACTCGAAGTGGTATTAGACGGTGCTGGCCGTGACATCCAAGTAACAGCTCAGCGGCGCGACATGACGGTCAGGGCTGGAGGCTACCGCGCACTTATTCATACGCAAGGTAAGGGCGAGACCCGAATATTTGTGCCCTTCTCCGCATTTGTACTGAAACGATTTGGTCGCGAAATCAATGGCCCTACGCTCACCAGCGGGCTTCAACTCGCCAGTGAACTGGGTCTGCTGCTGGCCGATAAGCGCGAGGGCCCTTTCCAGGTTATCTTAAAATCGATAAAGCCCGCCCGATATAGCGACTCCACACGTATGGCTCCAGGGGTACGCTCCAAGCTTAGTGCGGCCATTGAGAAAGGTGTTCCGGTTTTCAATGCTGGCGATGCTAAAGGTTGCGCCACGATTTATCGGTCCGTGCTCACAGAACTGCTGGACAGCGGCAAGCTCGGCTCGGCGAATTGGTCATTGGGTTTAGTGAAAACCGCATTGTCTGAGTCACTCAAGCAAGATGCGAGTTCTGCGGCATGGACGCTTCGTAGAGCCATGGATAGTTTACTGCGAAGCTTGTAGAAATCATTATCGAGACAGGAGGGTTATGAATTAGGCTCAACTCCGAAAATAGCCTCGCCTGCACTCTCATTGATACAAACCAAGAGCTTCCCCATGCTGAAAGTTGCGGCCCTTCGGCGCCCGCCGTTTCTGTAGGCTTTCTGGAAACAGGTTTCGTAATATTGACCGAGAGCTTTAAGGCAAACTCCATCGTCCTCACATACCTGAACCAAGTCATCACGAACGTCGTCGTGTGCATCGTCTTTTTGATAAAGTTCAAATCCGACAAGTAAAACGATGGGGATGATAAATTTAGCAACTGTATTCATGGCTCTGTCCTAACGATTGTTTGTGTTCATCTCTCGGTAACAACGAAGCAAACCGTGTGCCAAACACCTACACTGTGTGATTTCAGTAAGTTACGAGACTCAAATGCCCGTCGAGCCACCGTCAATAGGCTTTGATTTCGTCAGTTTCGTCAATTTGGACACCAACCAGTGAATAAGTGTCGTAAAATGACACACGTCTTTTTCCGAAAGCATTTATGAACGCCGAGCCGAGCTAATCGTGGCTGAGGTGATTACACACTTGTACCAAGCAAAGCGACTCGGCTATGAGTACCTCGTAACAGGGCCACGGCATTCTTCAGTTGAAGAAAAAGGACATCACGATGAAAGACTTACCCGATTGCGGTATCTACCGAACATCCCGAGCTATTGAAGATGTGCCAGCCGGACAACTTGTCTATTTCCATAACCATGGAGATCCCGGCCCAGGTATTTACCTGCCGGAAAAGTGGCACAACAACCAAGTGAAATTCTCATCTCGCGGGCGCACTTTAAAAGATCCCGTGATGGCTCACACCCTAGAACCGATTATGGACCAAGCACTTTACCGGGTAGCACGTGAGTTCTACTGCTGCTCAAAAAACTGCGTTCTCTTTAAAGTGAATCAAATGGTTCAGCTGGGCTACGATGGCAAAGCAAACCCCATCTTATTTTTCCCGTTTTGGAAAAATTCAGAAATGTGTTTCCCGCAAAAAGGCACCCGCATCGATCCCGAAAATTTTCAGTTTCTTGAGCGCCTTCATATTCAGGCGGAATCAAAACACGACCCTGGAATGATGCATTAAGCAGAAGGCCTAAGGGCAGCCCACCAAAAAAGTGCAGCCGTATGAGCTCTCATCAATTGTAAAAGAGCTCGGAGCCGCAAAAGCGCCCCACTTCGCACCAACATACCACGACGACGAAACGCCGGTGCAATTCACATTGTTGATGCATTCCTGCAACGCTTGCTTAAGCGAAACTTCTGGACCTTTAAAGCGGCTCACAAAAAGCTCGCCTTGCATCGGCCCTTTCACCGTACACCCTTTAAGCTCTAGGTCTGCTGGTACTGCATAAGCGCGGCAAATACCGCCCTCGTCCGCTACAAGCGCCGCAAAGCCCGTATCATTCACGCGCTGCACGCTTGCCTCCGCTATGGACTCCACGACAAGCTGGCTCGAGCCGTTGCTGCATGAAATCATGCAAGACGCGAGCACTAGAATCCAAACGGTATATTTCATGATGACGCACTTTCCTTCTGTGGCTTCAAGCTAATCTTGTGCGAGAAGCTAGGGTCTCTGTCAATCTATTGCTTAAATCTAAGCAACCGTTACATCTGCCTTGCCCATAGAGCCACGCTCTTGGTATGCGTAGAATATGAACAAAACGGTGAATCGACTTATTTGGAAGCTTTTATCTCTCTTGGCCATGGTTTGCCTCATGGCTTGCGGCGGCGAAGAGACCACTAAACCGATAGACCCTGGTCAGGACTCATCTCTCACCGGCGCCTGCACCCTGGCAAGCGACTTACCAGACTGCGGAGCCTGCTTTTCAGGGACTTCGACATGCAACTACGGTGAGATAAGCGTCACCGACACGAGTTGCCAGAACTGCCAAGTTTTAAACCAGCTTTATACAGCGCTTTGCGACGCTGGAATCACCGATAGCTTGGCCGACATCGAGGCTGGCATCGAGTGCACTGAGCCAAGCCCCTAGCCCGCTTCTTTACCTTACGTTCATTTTACCTTGAATAACCTTGTCGTGATGTCAGAACACGCGGCTCCTCCTCGAAAGCCAGTCATCAACATAGACTGACGCCTGAGGAGGCTCTAATGATTAAAACTGCCCTAAAGTCCTTACTTATTT
>JABJBS010000141.1 GCA_018668695.1 Deltaproteobacteria bacterium | reverse complement strand
TGAAGCCCAGGCGCTCTGGTACAGCACAGCTTCTTATATTGGTTGGCTGAGCTCGGATTATTATTTTCTTCAACCCAAGTTTCGTAAATCCTAATTTGAGAAGGGCTTCAGTGGATCGTGTGATCAGTCCTTTTCCTACCTCTTGTGCATCAAGCCAATAACCCAGCATAGAGCTTCCTTGTTCTGGGTTGGAGCGAACAAATCCGATGAGTCCGGCTATCCTTTTATGGTGAATGATTCCGAATTGATGGTCTCCCCTGCTTTGGTCTTTGATGCGGCTTTGAATAAAGGCCAAGGAGTCTTGCTGGGTCCGTGTAGCATCCACCCAAGGCATCCAGCTACGCAGCCGTTCTCGGTTGCGGTCAACGAGTGCAAAGACCTCAGGCGCATCATTTTCGGTTAAATGACGCAGTTTGAGCTCGGGAGTGATCGAAATGGATTTCATCACTTTATTGTTGCATTCGTGCTCCTAAAGTTCAATTAAATTAGCTGCTTAGGCCCCCCGCTGTGTTGCTTTGTTAATTCTTCGCCGTAATCTTGGTGGCTGTTTGCATATTTTTCCTTCTACCGCCGCTTTTTTAAGCAACTTCTCGTTCTTCCTGCCGAATCTGAACCAAAGCCATATGATTTTTTCAGCAGGGAAATAACAATGAAATCTACATTCTTCAGCCTCACGACAATACTCGCACTGGTTGCATGTACCTCAGCACAGCCAGGCTCAACTTTAAGTCCAGCCGCACCAACTGAGGCTGCAGCGGGCGATACTGTTTCCGCTGGTCCGGTAACCATCCATACGGTTGCGCCAGGCCTTGAAGTGGAAGCTGGCGGTAGTGTTGATGTTAAGTGTTATTACCTCGACGCATCGGGTGTGAGGGTTTCTGGCCCCGCGGTTGGGCTGGTGACGGATTCAGCGGACACCGAAACAAAGGTTTTGGATGAGCGAGTAACGCTTTACCCTGAGGCAGCCGGTGATTTGCATGTGGCCTGCGCGAGCACCAACGGTGTGTTTGTTGATAGCGACGGTGTCGACCTTAAAGTGATTCCCGGCTTGGCAGCTTCCCTGCATGTAGATACCGATGATAGCGATTGCCTGCTGCAAAACGTTGCGATTCCCTTAACAGTCACAGTCCTGGATTCATTTGGTAATCAAATTGAGCGACCAGCACTCGATGTTCAATTCATTCCAGACACGGGTGTGACAGGTGACCTCGAAAGCGGTTTCAAATTCTCCGTTGAGGGTGAGTTTGACTTAACGATTGCGCTCAGTGGTTCGACCGCCACGAATGTTGAGCCCGCAGTGTTCACGCAAACGATTCACGTGGATGAAACGGCTCCTGAGCTAGAAATATTGGCTCCTCTTCGCGGCGAAATGCTTCGACTTGGCGACTACGATGATGCTGAGGTTTCAGTTTGGGTTGCTGCTGAGGATAGTGTGAGTTCGGTTCGTAAGGTCGTGGTTGATGGTGTGAATCAAGACATTGCGTCGGGTGATGCCCAGCATACGATTGAAACATCGCAAACAAGCCGCTGGGGAATGTCGGTTGTGAGTGCGAGCAGCGAAGACTCATGTGGCAATGTTTCCTATGTGGCTCATGCCTACTACCGAAGTCCTGCCTATTTACCCGCAGTAACTGAGGTGAATGAGGATGCGATGATCAGCAACGCCGTTGTGGCTCGGGTATCTCAATCCTTTGTGGACGATGGCGAGCGAGAGACTTTGAATGACCTCGCATCCATTGCGCAGGCAGCGGCGATGAACATTGAGCTTGATACAGAGATTCCGGCTGGTACGGTTTTGGCCGAAGACCCCTACTCTGCAAATTGCCACGGTGGAAATACCGACACGTCATACCTTCTTAGCCGAAACAGTGATGCAAGCGTCGAGCTTTCAATGGATGGTCCGTGGGTTCACTCATTGAACATCGTAGACGGAGGCATCGAGTTTCAGCTTAGCGTCGATTCGATACAGGTTCCGTTGGAGGTTTGGGCCACAGCATCAACTTGCATGCTTTTTGATGTAACTTGGGCAGATGTAGAAACCACAGTAGATGTTGGAATTCAGAGTGTCCTGATTGATGGAACGTTCGGTGTCTCTTACGTAGACGGTCAGCCAACCATCGCATTGGATGACTTTGTCGCTGACTTTTCTGGAACGAGCGTTGATGTTGATTGTGGTCTGGTCGACTTTGCATGTGATGCCATCAGTAATGCGGCACGAAGCACCATTGAGTCAGAAGTGGAATCGATTCTTCAAGACAAGGTGAGAAATGAAATCGCGCCGATGCTTGAAGAAGCCTTAGGTCAATTCGCACCCCAGTCTGTCGTAGGCTTACCAGCTCCCATGGAAGCTCAATTGAGCGTAGCCACACAGTTTAGCCAAATTGAATTTTGTGGTTCGAATTCGGACTGCGATGATGCGGCAATGCAAGGCGCCGGCATGATTGCTTTTGATGCGCAGTTGGTACCAACGGTACGCGGTGAAAATATCCCTGAAGATGCTCGCGGTGCTATCTTTAGAGGTTCTTCCGTACCTACCTTTGACCCACAGTCAGATTTTGGCTTGGCCATCAGTGATGATTTTATCAATCAGATGTTTTGGGCCACCTGGTACAGCGGGGCAATGAATATCGATGTTGTTGAGCAGATGGGTGATAATCTTCCTGATGCCGTTGAGGCGGCAACTGTTCAGGTTCTTTCTCCTCCAGTGGTCATGCCAGGAACCGGTGAGACGGGAATGATGATGGGGCTTGGGAACATTCTTGTACAAACGCGTGTGGATGCCGGTGCTCTTATGGCAGGCATGAGCGGCGATGCAGGCGAAGAGATTCCCTATATCCCGATGAACATTGAGGCCACCGTATCAGCTCGAGTAGATGGCAGCCTGGCTTTAGCGGTAGATGGTACCAAGATTATCCTTGAGTTTGATGAGCAGCCGGAACTTTTCGTCGAAGTCTCTCGAGTGGATAACTCTCCGCTGGCATCGGAACTCGGAGCCTTGATATCGTCGATGTTGCCCCACCTTCTGCCTGTTTTATTGGCTGATGTTGTGACTGCCGTAGAAATACCGGCGGTAGATGTGGGAAGCCTGGTTGGAGCTGAGAATGCTGCTCCAATTGGCCTTGAGAATGGCCGAATTGTACACACATCGGATTACATTCTTGCCGAGGGTGATTTGAACCCCCGCG
The DNA here is from genome assembly GCA_018668695.1 of Deltaproteobacteria bacterium. Classification (NCBI taxonomy): domain Bacteria; kingdom Pseudomonadati; phylum Myxococcota; class Myxococcia; species Deltaproteobacteria bacterium. The sequence continues at coordinate 5,914 of JABJBS010000141.1, read as the reverse complement.
ATTAAGCCTAAGTCGCCTCAATCCGCTGGCTCCTAAGTGCTGCTGCAGATAAAGTAGCCTTAGGATTCGGGGAGATTTTGGGATGAACGACGGGCACGAGCCGACTGGCGAAAAAACCGAGCTTCAATTACGTGAAATGCGCGTCATTATCACTGCGATGCGCCGGCAAATGGAAGAAGTTTTTGAGGGGCGCGATCAGGTCGTTGACCGCGCAGTCAAATCCTACCAGGCGGAAAAATCACAGCTTCAGGAGACCATTCACGGTATCCGCCTCCAACTTGAGGACACTGAAGCAGAATCCCGTATCAGTCTCGAAGAAGTGAAGCATGAGGCGGGTCGAGACAGCTTCCTCCTTACCCAGACTATTACTGAGCTTCGCGATCAGCTTGAGAACGCTGCTTATGAAGCGCAAGAAAGTCTTCAGCTTGAGCGAGCGCATACCGCGAGCGAAGTTTCATTACTCCAGAAAACCATTCAAACTCTGCGTGACGAGCTAGAAAAGAGTTCATCTGAGCATGCACGTGCGCTCCTAGAGCAGAGGTCCAAGGCCCAAACTGAGGTTCGTCAGTTGGAGCTGACCATCAGAAGCTTGCGAGATGAGCTTGAACGCTTAAAGTCCATAATGGATTTAGCAGTGGAGCAAGAGCAGACCGTCGCCCAAAAGAACCACCGCATGTTGGTCGAAACGGTGGTCGCCTTGCGCGGAGAGTTAGAGCATATCGTAGTGAGGCGTGATGTTGCGACCGAAGAAATGAATCAAGGCCATCGAAAAAACGAACGAGATCTACAAGACACAGTCCGCTCTCTAAGAGTTGAGCTGGAGGCTTGGCGGAGCGACTATTCCGAGTCATTGACGCAAGAGCGTAATATCCATCGGAGAGAAGTGAAGCATCTTGAAGAAGCAATTCGCGAACTGCGTAAACAATTGGAGGCATCCCATGAAGGATCCTGAGAATGTTCCAGCTCCCAAAGGGACTAAGTCAAAAGCAAATCCAAAGGCCAAGGCTAAAGGTGGCCTTCGTGTTCAGCTGTCTCAAGCCGAAGCTCGCCTCAAACGTGCCGAGATGTTGCTTGAGATATCACAACGCATGGCAGCCTGCAGCTCTACTCAGGAATCCTTGGAGACGTTCTTAGAGATCATTGTTGCCGAAACGAGGGCCGATAGAGGAACTCTGTTTTTGAATGATGAGCATACGGGTGAGCTTTACTCTCGTGTTTTGGTCGGAAATTTTCACCGAGAAATTCGAATCATCAACAACGTCGGGATCGCTGGCTGGGTCTTTACAAGAGGCCGCAGCGCGCTTGTAAGTAATGCTTATGATGACGAGCGTTTTGATTGTTCGGTTGATGAAAAGACAGGCTACAAAACCGAGAATATTCTTTGCGTGCCGATTCAAACGGTCAAAAATGAAGTCATCGGTGTGGCGCAGGCTATCAATAAAACGGGTGGGATGTTTGACCTCGAGGATCAGCATTACTTGGAGACCATGGCGAACCAGGCAGCTCTGGCCTTGAAGACGATGCAGGCCATGGAAAGAATGCAGCAAAAGCGCGATGAGGAGAATCAGTTCCTCGACATCGTGGCCGATATTACTTCGGAGATTAAGCTGACCCACCTACTTAAAAAGGTGATGAGCGAAGCGACGAGGCTTTTGGATGCCGACCGTGGCACACTCTTCTTAAATGATGAGAGAGCGAACGAACTCTATACAGAAGTCGGGCAAGGTCTTGAGGTAAAGCAGATACGATTCCCGAACCATGTTGGTATCGCCGGAACGGTTTTTTCCTCTGCTCGAACAGTGAATATACCTTACGCCTACGCAGATCTTAGATTTAACCCCAGCTTTGATAAGCAAACCGGTTATTTCACGCGGTCGATTCTCTGTGTGCCGTTGGTTAACAAGCAAGGCCGAGTCATTGGCGTAACTCAGATGCTAAATAAGCGCGGCGGTGCGTTTACAGACGAAGATGAGGGTCGGCTCAAGGCATTTACCGCGCAAATTTCGATTGCGCTAGAGAACGCAAAGCTCTTTGACGACGTTCAGAGTATGAAAAACTACAACGAGAGTATGCTCGAAAGTATGAGCAATGGCGTCTTAACCATGGACGTTGATGGTAAAATCGTAACTTGTAACCTTGGCGGAGCGAAGATTCTCAAGATTCGTCGCGCGGAAGATATACTTAACCAGCAATGCTCAGACGTCTTTGTCGGTGAAAATTCGTGGATGGTTGAGAGAGTGAAAAAGGTTCGTGAATCGAACAGGCCTGAGACAATCGTTGATGCCGAAATCCAATGCGACAAGGAGAGAGTTTCGATAAACATCAACATTAACCCTCTTCTTAACTCCGAGGGTAAGTCACTCGGCACGATGTTGGTGATGGAAGACATCAGCAGCGAGAAACGTATTAAGTCGACGATGTCACGGTATATGAATCCGCAGTTGGCCGAGCAGATGCTCGCAGGTGGTGAAGATGTATTGGGTGGCAAGTCGGTTAAGGCTACGATTCTCTTCTCGGATATTCGAAGCTTCACTTCAATCACTGAGCAGTTGGGTGCAGCCGGTACGGTAAGTATGTTGAACGAATACTTCACAGACATGGTGGAAGCCATTCAGGGTGAAGGTGGAATGCTCGATAAGTTCATTGGTGACGCTATTATGGCGGGCTTCGGGGTCCCGGTATCTTACGAGGACGACGAAGACAGAGCCATGCGTGCGGCCATTAATATGTTTAAACGCTTGGCCGCTTTGAATAAGGTGCGCCAATTACGGGGTGAAGCGCCTATTGAAATGGGTGTCGGACTCAATACGGATATGGTTATTAGCGGCAATATCGGGTCACCAAAGCGTATGGATTATACTATGATTGGTGATGGCGTGAACTTAGCAGCGCGGCTTGAGAGCGCATGCAAGACTTACAGCGCGCAGATTCTTATCAGCGAATACACCTATGCGAGCCTTAAAGGAACTTACCGGATGCGTGAGGTCGATAAGGTTATTGTCAAAGGTAAATCAGAGCCTGTGAGCATCTACGAAGTCTTGGATTTTCATACCGAAGAGACGTTCCCTAATTTGATGGAAGTCGTGAGTCAATTCAACAGTGGAATTGAACATTACCGAAAGGGTGAGTGGGGAAAGGCGACGTCAGCCTTCGAAAAGGCGCTGGCAAATAATAGAAACGATAAGGTTTCTCAAATGTATATAGACCGATGCGAAACCTTGAAGAATCAAGATCTAGGTGACGACTGGAATGGTGTTTGGGTCATGAAAACGAAGTAGATGGTGTTTGTTTACCGCCTCGGCCATAAAACCGAGACGGTAATAGTGATCTTATTTGCAGTAGCCAACCGCTTACTCTGAGCTTATGGGCTCACTCTCGTTTCGGCAAGTATTTATGTAACTGCGATATCGTTTTTGTTCCCTTGTTTTTTCTTTGTTTTTTCAATGAATCCCCCTCTTTTGAGTAGAGTAAAGTTTCTCAAAATGAGAACTTCCGGTTAATGCTCTGCGTTTTGTGGTTTAAAAATCTATATTCCTTTAGAGTTTTCCTAAGTTGGGAATATTTCTCTCTTCTGGTTGTTCAATGTTGCCGCAGAACGATTTTTAAATCGGCATTCCATTGTGCGGCCGTGGTTGTCTAAGTGCCTAATTTGTGGAGTGAAATCAGGGCGCGGCGTTTGTGCCTGGTTAGGGGGGATGTGCTCGCATCTGCTTTTGTTGGTATTGTTGAAGCGAGTTGCATATTTCGAATACGAAAGTGTTTCTTTGTCTTTCTTAAATTGAGAATTTTGCGACGAGGTTTTTGTGAGGATGATTTCTTGTGTCGCATCGATGATATTGGCGATGCTTTAGGCAAAACCGACGACGATCTTCCTTGGCTACTTAAACTCTTTTTTTTTTATTAAGTGTGATGAATTGACTACATGGCCATTGGATCGGTCTGAACGCCTTCTTCTTGCTGTCGTTCAAAATCCTCATGAATTTTGCGAAGCACTTGCTCCGCTACCTGGAGGCCTTCGGGGCCATAGTCTCTTTGCACTGTTGCCGGGATAGTTGGTTTGTATTCTCTTGGATTCTTACTGGTTGCAAAGACAGCCACCAACCATTGAACGAAGTGCCCTTCATGAAATTGCCAGTCGTAATCAGCATCGCTTGCGGCGCTTTCTTGTGTAAGTGCAAGCTCTCCGTTGAGGACTCTTAAAAACCATGTTTTACGCCGCTTGTATTTGGCCAAACGCATGACCAGCTTGGAAAATATTTCTGCTCGAACAGACTTAGATGCGCGGTCCAAATAGACTTTTTGCCAAAACTTATCGGTATCTAGGTCGAGCGCTGTTTCTTGAAGTCTGTTGAGAGTTTCGTTGCAGCGAAGTCGACATGTTTCAATCATCTCGTCACCCACGAGAAGACGCGTGGCATTCAGAAGCCCTGGAACAATCCGCCTAGAGAACATTCCATTCTCAAGCCCATTGCCTCGTTTGTCGGCGAGGAGGTGGAGGAATGGAGCGGTCAACACACGTGTGAAAGGATCCCAGCCGAGATCACTGTCTTTGTCCCCTGCTCGCTTTGGTTTGGCGGCAGCTTTTAGAAACAACCGGTTTTTAATCCGCTCTAAGTCTCCGTCAGCCTCTTCGCTGAGCTTCGCCTGAAATGCAGCCCTTCGTTTCTGCCTTGCCTCATGGTCGTCGGCTGGTGTGCGAGCGATTTCCAAATCCAACCAGAGATCACTGAGGAGCTGCGTAATATCGGACTCTGAGAGTGGTGTGCCTGTTTTTCGCGCATGACCCACCAGGAGCGTTTGAATGACGCCGACGATGTCGCGACTGGACTTGACCGTTTTCACCGGCTGAGGCTTACCTCTGGCTTCCTCATCGCTCATTTCGAAAACCTCTACTCATCCTCTTCATCCGCTGTACGAAGAGAACCCGGTAGGTGCACCATGAGGATTTGTTGAAGGATTCGTGGGTGCAGTCCTTGCTGAATACCGCTGACCGCATCGATGAGGAGCATTTTTGCGTCACGCTCTTCCTGAGAGCGCAGTTCAAGCTTATCAGCGATAGGTAAGGCCACCATCGTACCAAGCATCGCACCGTAGAGAGTGGTTAGGAGTGCGACGGCCATCGATGGACCAATTGTGGACGGATCCGACATGTTGGCAAGCATTTGCACCAAACCAATGAGCGTTCCAATCATGCCCATCGCTGGTCCAACATCACCGATGGCATCGAAAATTTTCTTACCCGTCTCGTGCCGCTCAACCGTTTTAGACATATCGGTGATGAGGGCGTTTTTGAGAACAGCTGGATCAACATTGTCTACGACTTGTTTGAGCGCATCTCGAAGAAAGGGATGCCCTACTTCTTCCTCTTCGAGCGCCACAATTCCGTTCTTTCGAGCTTTTTCAGCAAGATCTACACAAACGGTGATGAGGTCTTCGGGTTTTTCAGCCTGAAAGAAGAAGGCCTTGAGTGCAATCTTAATGGACCCGATAAATTGCATGACGCCAAACTTCATCATGGCGATAAAAAGGCTTCCAACCAAAACGATTAATATGGAGGGAATGTTCACAAAAAGCATGAGTCCGCCATCGCCTTGGGTCAATGCGAGGCCGACGATTCCAACTCCGCCGAGAAATCCAATGATGGTTGCGAAATCCGGTTTCATACTTTCTGGGCGAGCCTTTCTCTAGTCTTAAAAATCTTTGCACAGATCACGCGACGTTATCAAACGTTAGGTCATCGAAGTAGATCTCTATTTCTTGTTCTTCTGTGAGCGCTTTTTCTTTTTCTTGCGTGTTCGGGTTCTGGTTTTTTTCTTCTTATCGGTATCTTTCGATGTTTCTGTGGCTTGAGGGCTTTCCTCTTGCTCTGGATTGTCCTTGGCTTCGGGCTCCTCGGTTAAGAAATCCATGAGTT